>JBDSXU010000441.1:0-3842 GCA_039926005.1 Marmoricola sp. | reverse complement strand
GGTCGCCGACCTGGCGGAGGTGGTTTCGAGACGCGCCTCGAAACCACCTCTGGCCGTGAACCTCGTCGTCACCGGTGGCGCCGGTGCGATCGAACCGGCGGTCACCTGGATCGGCAGGTCCGAGGGTGTTTCCCTGCGAGCCGTCGAGTTCGCCCTGCGCGACGAGGACGACCTGGCGCACAACGCCAGCAGACTGGTGCACGTCGTCGACTCCCTCGAGGAGCAGCTCGAGGACGTCACCGTGTTCGCCGAGCCACCGATGCTCCGCGGCGAGCCGACTCACGGCTGGTTGTCCGCACTCGACGAGCTCGGGGCACGCGAGATCGCGCTGAAGTTCCGCACGGGCGGGCTCACCGACGACCTCTTCCCCAGCTCCACGCAGCTGGCCTCGTGCATCGAGTCGGCGCTGGATCGCGAGCTCCCGTTCAAGTGCACGGCCGGCCTGCACCACGCACTTCGGAACCGCGACGAGGAGACGGGCTTCGAGCACCACGGCTTCCTCAACGTGCTGCTGGCCACCCGGGCGTCGCTGGACGGCAATGGGCTCGACGAGGTCGCCGGCGTGCTGGACGAGACCGACGGTCCGGCGTTGGCGTCCCGCCTGTCCGCCGACCCGGACCGGGCAGCGCGCACCCGTCGGTGGTTCACCGCGTTCGGGTCGTGCAGCGTGCTGGACGCACACGAGGATCTCGTTGAGCTCGGGCTGATCGGCGAGACGGCATGAGTGTCGAGACGCGCAGCCAGCGCTCCTGGGTCGAGGGAGCGGCGGGGTCGGCGTACGACGCGGACAACCTGCCCTATGGCGTCTTCTCCGTCGGTGAAGAGAACCCTCGTGTAGGGGCGCGCATCGGCGACAAGGTCCTCGACCTCACGGCGGTGCTGGGCGACAGCGTCTTCGACCGCGCTGACCTCAACGGGTTCATGGCCATGGGGACCGGCGCCTGGCGGGTCACCCGGCGGCGGCTGGTCCAGCTCGTGACCGACCCCTCGCACGCCGAGGAGATCACTGGTCACCTGCACCCGTTGGCCGAGGTGACGATGCACCACCCCTTCGAGGTGGCCGACTACGTCGACTTCTACTGCTCGCTGCAACACGCCACCAACGTGGGCAAGATCTTCCGCCCCGACAGCCCGTCGCTGCCACCCAACTGGCGGCATCTGCCGATCGGATACCACGGCCGCGCCGGAACGGTGGTGGTCTCGGGCACCGACGTACGCCGTCCGAGCGGACAGCGGAAGGCTGCGAACGAGGACTACCCGACCTTCGGCCCGACCCGGCGCCTGGACATCGAGGCCGAGCTCGGGTTCGTGGTCGGCATCTCGACCTACATGGGTGATCCGGTGCCGACAGCGGCGTTCGATGAGCACGTCTTCGGTGTGACGCCCCTCAATGACTGGTCGGCGCGCGACATCCAGGCGTGGGAGTACGTCCCCCTCGGGCCGTTCCTCGGCAAGTCCTTCGCCACCTCGATCAGTGCGTGGGTCACCCCGCTGGAGGCGCTCCGCGAAGCGCGCATCGACCTGCCAGGCCAGGACCCCGTTCCCCTCGACTACCTCCAGGTCGACGACGAGGGGGGCTACGACATCGCCTTCGAGGTGGAGCTGAACGGCGAGGTGGTGAGCCGGCCGCCGTACGCCGCGATGTACTGGGCTCCCGCCCAGATGCTCGCGCACCTGACCGCGAACGGCGCCTCGCTCCGCACCGGCGACCTGTTCGCCAGCGGCACCATCAGCGGCGATCAGCGGGACCAGCGCGGGTCGTTCCTCGAGCTGAGCTGGGGTGGGACCGAACCGTTCGGCTCTTCGGACCGCACCTTCCTCGAGGATGGTGACACCGTGACCATCCGCGCGACTGCCCCCGGTGAGCTCGGGGGCAGGATCGCGCTCGGCGAGGTGACCGGGACCGTGGTGCCCTCAGACTGACAGGCGGCAGTGGGCGCCGCTCATCGGAGCCGCGACCTCATTGGACTTTGCATAGGCTACCTATGTAAAGTAGTAGTCGTGAGCAACCAAACCGTCACCCAGTTGAGCAACGACCTCGTCGTGCTCAGCGCCCGCCTCGTCCGGGAGGTACGCCGCAACACCTCCGACGTCCCGGCCGCGAGCACCCGCCTGATGAGCCTGCTCGACGAGCTCGGTGCGAGCACCGTCGGTGTCCTCGCCCAGGCGGACCGGTGCAGCCAGCCGAGCATGACCGGCATCGTGAACGGTCTGGTCGCCAAGGACTGGGTACAGCGCGGCCCGCATCCCCACGACGCGCGTTCCACCTTGATCTCGATGACCGATGAGGGCCATCGCAAGCTCACCGCCGTACGCCGCCGCAACGCCACCCTCGTGGCCGAGCGGATCGCAGCGTCCGGTCGCACCACCGATGAACTGGCCACCGCTGTGGCCGTCCTGTCCGACCTACTCGACCGAGGAAGCCAATGCTGAAGCAGCCACGCGCCGTCTGGGCCGTCGCCTTCGCGTGTGTCATCGCGTTCATGGGGATCGGCCTCGTCGACCCCATCCTGAAGTCCATCGCCTCCCAGCTGGAGGCCACGCCGAGCCAGGTCTCGCTGATGTTCACCAGTTATATGGCGATCATGGGCGTGGCCATGCTCGTCACCGGCGTCGTCTCCAGCCGGATCGGCCCCAAGCGCACGCTGCTCTCCGGACTGGTGCTGATCATCGTGTTCGCCGCGCTTGCAGGCTCGTCCGACTCCGTAGGCGCCATCGTCGGGTTCCGTGCCGGCTGGGGACTCGGCAACGCGCTCTTCGTGGCTACGGCCTTGGCGACCATCGTGATGTCAGCGCGCGGCTCGACCGGGCAGGCGATCATCCTGTTCGAGGCCGCCCTGGGCATCGGCATCGCTTCCGGGCCGCTCATCGGCGGGCTGCTTGGCGAGCACTCGTGGCGGTCACCGTTCTTCGGCGTCTCCTGCCTGATGATCATCGCGCTGGTCGCGACCACGTTCTTCCTGCCGAGCACACCGCCGACCGGTCGCAAGACGTCGCTCGCCGACCCGTTCCGCGCCCTCAAGCACCCGCCGTTGCTGCTCCTCGCGCTGACCGCGGTGTTCTACAACATCGGCTTCTTCACGATCCTCGCCGCCGGGCCGTTCGCCCTCCCGGAGGCCGGCATCATCGAGATCGGCTGGATCTACTTCGGCTGGGGACTGCTGGTGGCCTTCGTCTCCGTGGTCGTCGCGCCGATCGTGCAGCGCGCCATCGGCACCGTGCCCGCGATCATCGCGACGCTGGTCCTGTTCGCGGCCGACATGCTGATGATGGCCATCTGGGCCGACCACGCCATGGTCGTGACGATCGGCATCATCGCGTCGGGTGCCTTCATCGGGAACAACAACACCCTGATCACCGAGGCCGTGATGGGCGCGGCTCCGGTGGAGCGCCCGGTCGCGTCCGCGGCGTACTCCTTCGTCCGGTTCTGCGGCGGCGCAGTGGGTCCCTACGTCGCGCTCAAGCTCTTCGGCGAGGCACCGGACATCCACGTGCACGCGCCGTTCTGGTTCGGCGCTGCGAGCGTCGTGGTCGGCGTGGTCATCCTTGCCGCCGGAGCACAGACGGTTGCCCGCGGCTTGCGCACCGAGCACGTGGAGACAAGCAGCCAGGAAGTGGCAGAAGCCGTCCTCGTCGGCGACCTGGACTGACCTGTCAGTCGGCCGACCGACCGCGGCACCCGCGCTCATCGATCCGGCTGCGCCAGAAGGACTATCAGTTCGGGTTCTGTAGAGCGTCAGTGAGCGTGGCCGAGGCGGACCAGCACGCGAACTGATCGTTCTTCGGGTTCACGCTGAGCCACCCAGAAAACCAGAGCTCACAGATTGCCACGCGCGTCCTGC
>JBDSXU010000440.1:0-2432 GCA_039926005.1 Marmoricola sp. | reverse complement strand
GCGGCGAACAGGTCGGAGACGCCGCAGAGCTCGTCGGCGTCCTGGTCGAAGGCGATCACGTCGGCACCTCGGCGGTAGAGCTCGAAGGCGTGTCGGCCGGCGCCACACCCCATGTCGATGACGCGGTCACCTGGCTGCAGGCCCAGGCGGTGGAAGTCAACGGTCAGCACTGGCAGTCTCCTTCTTGGTGGCGATCACCTCGGCGTACGCCGCTGCCGTGGCCTGGGCCACCGCGTGCCAGCTGAACTTCTCCAGCACCCTGCGACGACCCGCCTTTCCCATGCGCTCGCGGCGCTCGGGGTCATCGAGCATGGCGGCGATGGCGCGCACGAGCTCACCGACATCGCCGGGGGTGACCAGGTCGGCGCACTCGCCGTCGGGACCGACGACCTCGGGAATCGCACCCGCGCGGCTCACGACCATTGGTGTCTCGCAGGCCATCAGCTCCGCCGTGGGCAGCGAGAAGCCCTCATAGAGGGACGGCACGCACGCGAGCACAGCCGAGCCCATCACCTCGACGAGCTCGGCATCGGTGATGCCGCTGACGAACGAGACGTGCTCGGCGATACCGAGTCGGTCGATCAGCTTCTCGGTGCGGCCACCCGGCGTCGGCCTGGTGACCAGCAGCAGCTGGAGATCACGCTCGGTGCGCAGCTTGGCGAACGCCTCGAGCAGCGTGGCGATCCCCTTCATCGGGGCGTCCGCGCTGGCCATCGCCACGATGCGGCCCGGGACCCGGGGCCTGCTCGGCGGTCCGAAGGCATCGGTGACCCCGAGCGGGATCACCTGCAGGTCGGTCGGGTCGACGCCGAAGTCGGTGACGATGTCGCGACGGCTGGACTCCGACACGGTCAGAACCTTGCCGACCTGGCGCGCGACCCTGCCCTGCATCTTCAAGAAGCCGTACCAGCGCAGGAGCGTGAGCTTCTTGCGCCTGGTGGTCGCCGCCGCGATGTCGATGCGGCGATCGAAGGTGATCGGGTGGTGGATGCTCGTGATGAGCGGGAAGCCCATCTCGGCGATGTCGAGCATGCCGTAGCCGAGCACCTGGTTGTCGTGCACGATGTCGAAGTCGTCCAGACGGCCCTTGAGGATCCGGGCGACCCGCTTGGAGAACGTCTTCGGCTCGGGGAAGCCCGCGGTCCACATGGTCAGGACCTCCTCGATGTCGATGAGGTCGCGGATCTCCGACGGCTTCGGCGTACGGAATGGGTCCGGCTCGCGGTAGAGGTCCAGGCTCGGCACCTTGGTCAGCCCGACACCCGGGTCGAGCTCGGGATAGGGCTGTCCGGAGAAGACCTCCACGGAGTGCCCGAGGGCGACCAGCTCGCGGCTGAGGTGGCGCAGGTAGACGCCCTGACCGCCACAGTGTGGCTTGCTGCGGTAGGACAAGAGTGCGATGCGCAAGAGGCGCCTTTCTGGGGCTGACTTCTGGGGCTCGTACCGGCGCGGGCTCCGGTGTGGGAACGCCATCTGAGAACTGGAACGTGTTTCTATTATGCCGGAACCCACTGATAGCCTTGCCCGCAGGTCCGAAGCGCAAGTCTCCGGGCAGCAGCCGTAGAAATCACGTCCGGAGGTTGAGATCTTGGCCACCGTGAGTTCGCTGACCTACGAAGAACTCGGATCCGCCGCCCAGCGCGATCGGCGCCGGCGAATTCTCGACGCCACCGTGTCCCTCGCCTCCAAGGGCGGTTTCGACGCCGTGCAGATGCGGGCCGTGGCCGAGCTGGCCGATGTCGCCCTCGGCACGCTCTACCGCTACTTCCCCTCCAAGATCCACCTGCTCGTCTCCGCGCTGGCCCGTCAGTTCGAGGAGACCGAGGCCAACCTGGGTCGCCGGGCCATCCCCGGCGACGACCCGGCCGATCGGGTCACCTATGTGCTCACCCGCGCCACCCGTGGCCTGCAGCGCGAGCCGCACCTCACCGAGGCACTGACGCGTGCGTTCATGTTCGCCGACTCCACCGTCGCGGGCGAGATCCACGTCGTGGGCCTCAAGCTGACCGCCATGCTCAACCGCGCCCTGCAGGGAGACGCCTACATCGAGGGCACCCAGCCCACGGATCGCGAGATCGCGGTCGCCCGCGTCATCAGCGACGTCTGGCTTGCCGCGCTCGTCTCCTGGGTCACCGGCCGCACGACGACCGAGGAGGTCTCCGAGCACCTGGAGACCGCGGTGCGGCTCATCTTGCGGTAGGGCGTTCTTCCTCCGCTGATTGGCCCTCTGCTTCTTGGCTGGCGGATTGCTTGTGGTTGGCCTGCCCGTGACCTGTGAGCCCATGCACTGAGGAGGACCGGGCCGGGCCGGATAGTCCGAGGAACCACGGGGGACCGGGCCGGGCCGGATAGTCCGAGGAACCACGGGGGACCGGGCCGGGCCGGAGTCCGCGGAACCACGGGGGACCGGGCCGGGCCCGATAGTCCGAGGA
>JBDSXU010000439.1:0-2038 GCA_039926005.1 Marmoricola sp. | reverse complement strand
TGCCTGCGACGGCCGAGCGCTCGGTGGTGATGCCGCCGAGCTCCTCGGGGACTCCGAGGATGGGCAGTCCGATCTCGAGGGTCGACTTGAGCAGCTCTGCCGGTGCGGCGCACTCCTCGTTGGCCGCCGAGGCTGCCGGCCGCACGACCTCGGCTGCGAACTCGCCGACGACGTCGGCGAGCATCTGCTCGTCCTCACCCGGGGTGAGGTCGAAGAGCCCGGTGTTCTTCGCGGCGGGCACCCGGTTGCCGCGGGTCGCCTTGCCGGCGCGGGCGAAGGTGCGGCCCACGTTGCCGGCGGTGCGGAAGCCGGCACTCGTCACCCGGTAGACGCCTCTCTCACTCGCCTTGCGAAGGCCGAGCGAGTCGAGGAGGTCGCTCGAGGCGAGCCTGTTCAGGGCCGCGACGGCCAGCCCGATCGGATCGCGCTTCTCAGTGTCGGACAGGCCGTGACGGCCTCCGGCGCGGAGCAGGCTCCAGGGCAGCTTCTGCGGTTCGCTTGCGGAATTCGAAGACATGCCCAAAATGTAACTCGGAGTTACACTCCGCGCCACACCTTCCGTGCGTGTTGCGGATCACGCAGGACCAGGCTCCGACATCGCGGTCCTCGACACCCCGATCGAGACCCTGCTGGCCCCTTTCGCCCAGGCGGCCGCTACCGAGCCACCCTCGAACCCGCCGCCTGACCGGCATCACAACCCCCTTGTCCCGACTCCGTCGGGAGCTGCCGCCTGCCCAATCACCCTTCATTTTCGGATTAGGATTCCGGTCATGGCCGGCTCCGATCCAGCGCAGGGCACCGCCCGTGTCTCCTCCACGTCCGCCGTGCTGCCCACCGGCGGAACGGTGCGCACTGTCGTCCGGTGGGGCACCGACGTGATGCATCGCCCTGCACGACCGGTGACGTCCTACGACGACGAGCTGCGCACCCTCGTGGCCGACATGGTCGCCACGATGTATGCCGCCCAGGGCGTCGGTCTGGCGGCCTGCCAGGTCGGGATCGACCTGGCGGTGTTCGTCTACGACTGCCCCGACGAGTCGGGGACGCTGCACCGGGGCGTGGTGTGCAACCCCGTCATCAAGCTCCCGGAGGGCCGTGAGCGCCAGCTCGACGACAGCGACGAGGGGTGTCTGTCCTACCCCGGGGCGTTCATCGAGTGCGCGCGACCTGGCTGGGCGAGGGTGGCCGGCACCGGGGTCGACGGAGGGCAGGTGACCTACGAGGGCGACGGTCTCTTCGCGCGCTGTCTGCAGCACGAGACGGACCACATCTACGGGACGGTCTTCGGGGACCGGCTCAGCGACCGGGCGCGCAAGAAGCTGCGCAAGCAGATGGAGGCAGCCGCAGACGACTACCCGGACGCCTGGCCGGTGGGTTCGACCGGCAGCCTCACCGACGAGGACAACTTCGAGCGCTGACTCGGCGCGGCAGGCTTGATCGCGCGGGGTGATGGCATGTCGATGGTGACCGTGGTCCCGACGCCCACCTTGCTCTCGATCGCGACCACACCGTCCTGTTGTTCGACAAGCTCCCGGACGCTGGCCAGGCCGAGTCCAGAACCACCGTCGTTCTCCGCGAGCCTGCCCCGCGCGAACTCGTCGAAGATCGTGTCGAGGTCGTCGGGATCGATGCCGCGCCCCTGGTCGATGACCGAGAGCCGGACCCAGCCCGGCCGGGAGCGGGTGAAGGTCAGCTCCACGGGGGCGTCCGATGATGAGTACTTCAGGGCGTTCAGGACGAGATTGGTCACGACGCGGTGCATAGCGACGCCGTTGGCCCTGGCCAGGGCGATGTCGTCCTCGGAAATCTTTATGCGGGAGGGGTCCAGGGAAGGCGAGAGGTCGCGCACCGCTCCCCGAGCCACCTGCGCGATGTCGATGTCGGCCAGCACCAGGGAGGCATGCCCCGCGCGCTGTGTGGCGAACTCGACAAGGGCCTCCACCATGTCGAGCACCCGGTCTGCGTTGGCCTCGACCCGGTCGATCAGCCCCGGCCGCGACGCGTCGTCGGCATCGCGACGGCGTCGATGAAGCCCTTG
>JBDSXU010000438.1:0-1995 GCA_039926005.1 Marmoricola sp. | reverse complement strand
CCAGGGTGCCGTGAGCCGCGCTTGCCGGGTCTGAGAGGTCCCACCCGAGGCGGTCGGCAAGGGGCGCAAGGAACAGCGACGGGTCTGCGACGCGTCCGGTCAGCACGACGTCAGCGCCAGTGGCGAGCGCAGGGATGATCGTGTCCGCGCCAAGGTAGGCGTTCGCCGAGACCACCGGCCCGCGCGCATCCAGGGGTCGGCCGTTCTCCAGGCACGGGCTCGATAGATCAAGGGCGTCCAGGACGTCGTCACCGGTAACCACGGCCACCCGGCATGACAGGCCCAGCTCGTGGGCGATGTCGATCGCCAGACGGCCCGCACCGAGAGGGTTGGCAGCACCGAGGTTGCTCACGATGCGGGTGCCTCGGTCAAGGGCCACTGGAAGCAGCGCGCGGAACCACTGCTCGGCGCGACCGTCGTAGCCCGTGGAGGGGTCAGATCGGCGGCGCTGCTGCGCAAGGGCAATGGTGCGCTCGGCCAGGCACTCGAGGACGAGGTCGTCGAGCGCACCCTCCCGGACGAGGTCGACCGCCGGTTCGATCCGGTCTCCGGCGAAGCCCGCTCCAGACCCGATGCGCACTTCATCCACCGGTTTCCCTTTCCCGCCGAATGCCTCAGACACTGAGGGCCCCGGTGACCAGTGCAGCCGCCGTCATCACGATGGTGGTGCCGAAGGCCCACAAGAAGATGTGCTTCTGATGCGCGCCCAGGTCGACCTTGCTCATCCCCACGAGGATGAAGGTGGCCGCGGTGAGTGGACTCAGCGGGAACCCCGTCGTCATCTGCCCGAGGATGGCCGCACGTCCGATCTCGGCTGGGTCTCCGCCGAAGGATGCGTTGGTCTCGGCCAGGACCGGTACGACGCCGAAGTAGTAGGCATCGGGGGTGAACACCAGCGACAGCGGCATGGACGTGATCGCGGTCAGGAGTGGAAGCAGCCCGCCGGCGCCGTCGGGAATGACCGAGACCAGTGCTTGGGCCATCTCGGTGATCATCTTGGTTCCGCTGAGGATGCCGGTCAGTACGCCCGCGGCGAAGATCATGGACACGACGAGGACCACGTTGCCGCCGTGCTGCTTGAACAGCTCCTGCTGGTCGTCCCAGTTGGGCAGGTTGACGGCCAGCGCGAGCGCGAATGCCACGACGAAGGCAACCTCGAGCGGCATCAGCTGGAACAGCAGCACCCCTACCAGGGCCAGCGTCAGTACGACGTTGAAGGCGTGCACCCAGCGGCCGCCGCGACCGAGTACCTCTCGTTCGGCCAGTCGCACGATCCCCGGGGAAGCCTCTGCGGCGGGTGCGGTGTCCTCACCGCGGGAACCGCTCAGCCCTCGTCCTTCGGGGGCGGTGGTGCTCTGCCCGGTCCCCGCGAAGCTGTCCGCCGCGAGGCGTACCCGCTCCTTGCGACCGATCATGCACGAAGCGAACAGCACCCAGACGATGCCCACGACCATCGCGGGCACCACTGGCACAAAGATGTCTGAGCTCTTGAGGTCGAGGGCCGCCATGGCGCGCACCGTTGGCCCGCCCCACGGGATCATGTTCATGACCCCGGCCGCGAGTGCGACCACCCCCGTCAGCACCAGTGGACGCATGCCCAGTCGCTTGTAGATCGGCAAGAAGGCCGAGACCGTGATCAGGAACGTGGAGGCCCCGTCACCGTCGAGGGCGACCAACAGCGTGACGACCGCTGTGCCGACGGTGATCTTCATCGGGTCGCCGCCGGCCCACCGCAGGACCGTGCGAATGACGGGGTCGAAGAGACCTACATCGACCATCAGGCTGAAGTACAAGACGGCGAACGCGATCATGATGGCGACCGGGGCTACCGTCAGCAACCCATCCGCGATGAAGCCGCCCAGGTCGCCGCCATAGCCACCCAGGAGCGCGTACCCGATGGGAACCAGGACCAGGCACAACAGCACTGACACTCGGCGGGTGAGCGTGAGCACCAAGAACGTGGCGATCGTGGCGAAGCCGAGAGCGGCAACCATG
>JBDSXU010000437.1:0-3314 GCA_039926005.1 Marmoricola sp. | reverse complement strand
CCTGGGGGATCGCGCCTTCGTCTCGCGCGGCTCGGGTCAGCGGTTCGAGGTGCCGGAGCGGTGCCGGATCGTCGACGCGCGCTACCTCGCCCCCGACATACCGGCGCGGACGCCGCCGAGGTTCGGTGTCGCAGAGGGGTCGCGAGTGATCCCGGTCAACGACCTCGTGCGGCGCGACCTGACTCCCAGTCAGTACGTCGTCGTGGGCTCCGGGAAGACCGCGACCGACTCCTGTGTCTGGCTGTTGGCGCGTGGGGTGGACCCCGACGCGATCTGCTGGGTGAGACCGCGCGAACCATGGATGCTCAACAGGGCGTTGATCCAGCCGGATCCCGCCATCTACCTCGCCATGGTGGCCGACCTGATGCAAGCAGCGGGGGAAGCCGCATCGTTGAATGACTTGTTCTTCCGGCTGGAGGACGCCGGCATCATGCTGCGCATCGACCGCTCGCTCACGCCGACCATGGCCAAGGCGCCCACCCTCGGAACATGGGAGCTCGAGCAGCTGCGCACCATCGACCACGTCGTACGCCGGGGCCACATCGACTCGGTGAGTCGCGGCCGGATCGACCTGGCGCAAGGATCGGTCGCCGTCGCGGACGACGCCCTCGTCGTGAACTGTGCCGCGGACGGACTGAAGATGGCGCCGCGAGTGCCGATCTGGCGGCCGGAGGCCATCACACTGCAACCGATCCGAGCCGGGTTCCCGTGCTTCGGAGCGGCGCTGGCCGGGTACGTCGAGGCGACTCGCGAGGACGAGGCTGCGAAGAACAGGCTGTGCCCGCCGTCCTCCTACGGCAACACCCTGGCCGACTGGGCAACCATGAACGTCCTGGGCATGCGGAACTCCGCGTCCTTCGGCTCCGAGCCTGACATCAAGGCGTGGTCGGACCGCGTCGCGCTCAACCCCTCGCGCATCCCACCCGAGCACCGCGGGTCCGCCGAGCTGGACGACGCAGTGGACCGCCTACAGACGCACGTGGGCGCCGGACTGGCCAGACTGGCTCAGCTGAGTGATCTGGAGTCCGGCTGACGCGCGCCCACGATGGGCCGCTCGCCAGGGGATGACTCACTCGCCCGCGAGCCGCGACCAGACCGTGGTGTCCTCCCAGACCCCCGCCTTCATGAACTTCGAGCGCAAGGTCCCCTCGTAGGTGTAGCCGCATCGCCTCGCGACAGCCTTGGAGGCCGCGTTCGCCTCGCTGATCAGCAGCTCCACCCGCACCGGGTCAAGCTCGGCAAAGGCCCAGTGCGTGAGCCCGAGCAGGGTGGCGGTGGCAACTCCGCGCCCCCGCTGCGCCGCGTCGACGATGTAGCCAAGCTCCACGGTGCGCTCGGAGCGTGAGATGTCGGGCGCCACCCCGATTCCGAGAAAAGCGTCGTCCTCGAGGACGGCGAACACCTCGCGCGTGCCTTCGGCCCGGCCTGCTACATACCCGGCGTACCACTGGTGTTCGAACCCGTCCGGCACCGGGTCGGGAACTCGGGTGAACCGCACTGTGACCGGGTCGTCGAGCATGCGACGCAGGGGCTCGAGGTGCTGCTCGGACAGCGGCTGGAGCCGGATCTCGGTCATGACGGGAGGTTATCGGCGGACGCGGCGGCGCGGCGATCAGCACCAGCCCCTGGTTCGACGGAGACACCCCTCGCGCGTCGAGCACATTGCCGGTTGGGGAACCCGACCCCGACCCCGACCGCGCCGCGCGCGCACTGCACTTCCCTTGGCGTAGGGCTCTTGACGTATCACCGGTGTCCCCTCGTGACTCATCCCTACAAACGCCCATCCGAGGAGGCGCGTCACGATGTCCGAGTTCCGTACCCCCCTCGCGGCCGTTGCCTGCGCTCTCGGGGTCACCCTGACGACGTTCGGTCTCACCCCAACGCCCGCACAAGCGGCCCCCGAGCCCTGCTTCTCCGCCGGCACCCTCGATCTCAACGGTGACGGGCACACGGACGCCGTGGTGGGTGACCCCTACGCCAACGTGCAGGGACAGGCCGGCGCCGGGCGGGTCGTGGTGCTGTACGGCGACGCCGACCATCGGGTCGGCCAAGGCCCCCGGGCGGTGCTCACGGTGGCAGACCTCGGCATGACACCGGAGGCGGGCGACCACTTCGGCTGGTCGGTCGCCACTGGCAACATCGATATGGACGCCTGCGCGGACCTGGTGGTCGGGGCTCCTGGAGCGGACCTCCCCGAGCCGGAGGCCGGTGCGGTCCACGTGGTCTACGGCTCCAAGGACGGCCTCAACGCCGGTACGACGAGCGAGCACCTGACGCAGTTCGACGCGGGAGGTGTGATCGAGGCGGGCGACCACTTCGGGCAGAGCGTCGCGGTCGGGGAGAACCTCGGACAGGACACCTCGGTCGTAGTTGCCGGCGCGCCCGAGGAGAACATCGGCGCCGCGGCCGATGCGGGCGCGGTCAATATCGTGAACTTCTCCGACACCATCCCGGTCCAGCCCCGCGAGGTCACCCAGAACACTCCGGGCATCCCCGACGTGGTCGAGGCCGGCGACAAGTTCGGCGCGTCACTCGCCCTCGGCGTGGACCTGCTGCGCAACGACGGCAGCTGGGAACTGCTGGCCGGTGCTCCCGGTGAGTCGGTCGGCAGCCGTGCCTCGGCCGGGTCCGTGACCCTCGTGGCGGAGATCCAGGGCTTCCCGCCGACCGGCACCTGGCAGGCGGCGGCGTACACGCAGAACAGCCCGGGGGTCGGCGGTGTCGCGGAGCGGGGCGACCGGTTCGGCGCCAGCCTGGCCGTCGGCAACCGCAACGTCTTCAGCCCCGGCACGTTTCGCCGCGTCGCCGTCGGGGCGCCCGGTGAGGATGTCGGACCCGACAACGCCGCCGGTGCGGTGAACCTCTTCACGGCGGACAGCTCGGGTCTCCAGGGCCTGACCTACCTCACCCAGGACACACCCGGCGTCCGGAACTCCTCGGAGCCCGGCGACCGGTTCGGCGCCTCGGTCGCGGTGATGTCGGGCACGACGCCGCGGCTCGCGGTCGGCACGCCCTACGAGAACCTCGGGTCGAGTACCGACGCGGGCATGGTCCAGCGCTTCCGGTTCGACCACGTGGCCACCGACAGTGCGCTCACACAGAACAGCTCGGGTGCGGCCGGGGTCGTCCACGACGGCAGCCGCTACGGCTCACCCGTCGTCGCGCTGGAGGGCGGCTCCGAGCGGGTCTTCCTGGTCGGGAACCCGTTCCACGCCACGGGCACCGTGCACGTCGTCAACGTCACCGGCGGCTTCGCCTCCCGCGCCTGGCTGCCGAACAGCGGTGGCGTTCCCGGTGGCGCATCCCGGTTCGGG
>JBDSXU010000436.1:0-4841 GCA_039926005.1 Marmoricola sp. | reverse complement strand
TCAACTGGTCTGGTCCGCCCCGCTATGCGAGTTCTGTGCCGAGACTACCCGCAGCCTGTTGGAGGACGGGAACCGTGTCCTCGAGCAGTCCGTCGGTCATCCGGGGAGCGGGTCCGGAGACCGACATGGCCAGCCGCAGTGTGGAGCCGGGGACGACGACGGCGACGCAGCGGACCCCGACCTCCTGCTCGCCCTCGTCCACGGCGTACCCCCGCTGACGCACACGCCCCAGCTCCTCCAGGAACTCCTCGGGGTCGGTGAACGTGTGTGGCGTGTGGCGGGGGAGACCGGTGCGACCCAGCAGTGCGCGTACTTCGTCGTCGGTGGAGGTCGCGAGGAGTGCCTTGCCGACTGCTGTGGAGTGCAGGCTCACCCGGCGACCGACCTCGGTGAACATCCGCATGGAGTGTCGGCCGGGGGCCTGCGCGACGTAGGCCACGTGGTCTCCGTCGAGCATGGCCAGGTTGGCGGTCTCGCCGATCTCGTCCACGAGGTGGCTCAGATGCGGCAGGGCCGTCGAGCTGAGCCGGGCCAAGGCGCCGTCGGCCAGGAGCACCAGTCGCGGTCCCAGCGCATAGCGGCGCGACGCCTCCTGGCGCAGGTAGCCGAGGTCGACCAGCGTGCGGGCCAACCGGTGCAGTGTCGGTGGCGGCAGGCCCGAAGCGGTGGCGAGCGCCGAGAGCGACATCGCACCGCGGTGCGCCGCGACCAGCTCGAGCAGCCCGAAGGCCCGTTCCAGCGACTGCACGCCGCCCGAGCGGGGATGTCCCGGGTGCTGGAGGGGTGTTTCCCTGGTGCCATTGGGTACGTCGGTCATCAGGGGCCTTTCCAGCGCGTCATTCCGCATTCCGGAACGCGCTGAGCCTAGCGGCTCTTGACATGGGGGCAAAGGATGGGAAAGGTCGGTGATCGAGGCCATCCTATTCCACGATACGGAACGTTCGCCAGAGGAGTGACATGGAGCAGCGCGTTCGGATCGGCGGGCTCAGCGTGGCAGCGAGCCTGCACCGGTTCGTCGAGGAGGAGGCACTGCCCGGTTCGGGAGTGCAGTCGCAGGGCTTCTGGGAAGGCGTGGACGCGATCGTGCACGACCTCGCGCCCCGCAACCGGGAGCTGTTGAACCGCCGCGAGGCGCTCCAGTCGCGCATCGACGCCTGGCACCGCGAGCACCCCGGCACACCCGATGCGGCTGCCTACCTCCCCTTCCTGCGCGAGATCGGCTACCTCCTCGACGAGCCTGCCGAGGTCGCGGCGACCACCGCCCACGTCGATGACGAGGTCGCCCACATCGCCGGTCCCCAGCTGGTGGTCCCGCTGCTCAACGCCCGGTTCGCGACCAACGCCGTGAACGCACGGTGGGGGTCGCTCTACGACGCGCTCTACGGCACCGACGTGGTCCCGCAGGACGGCGCCCTGGCCCCGGGCGAGGGCTACAACAAGGTGCGCGGCGACGAGGTCATCGCCCGTGGCCGGACCTTCCTCGACGACCACTTCGCGCTGGAGTTCGGCTCGCATGCGGACGCCACGTCGTACGCCGTGGACGGAGAGGGCCTCGCGGTGACCGTCAAGGACGAGGTCGTCCGGCTCGCCGCCCCGGGCCAACTGGTCGGCTACCGCGGCTCCGCCGAGGCGCCCCAGGCAGTGCTCCTGGTCCACCACGGCCTGCACGTCGAGATCCAGGTCGACCACGAGGACTCGATCGGCTCCACCGACGCCGCCGGCGTCAAGGACCTCCTCCTTGAGTCTGCCGTCTCCACGATCATGGACCTCGAGGACTCCGTCGCGGCCGTGGACGCCGAGGACAAGGTGCTCGGCTACCGCAATTGGAAGCGGCTCAACGACGGGACGCTCGCGGAGGAGGTCACGAAGTTCGAGAAGACCTTCACCCGGTCGATGAACCCCGACCGGACTTACACCACGAGCTCCGGTGACGACATCACCCTGCGCGGCCGCTCGTTGCTCTTCATCCGCCAGGTCGGCCACCTGATGACCACCGACGCCGTGCTCGACCGCGACGGCAACGAGGTCCCCGAGGGGATCCTCGACGCGATCATGACCGCTCTCGGAAGCCTCGGGGACGTCCGCGGTCGGTCGGAGCTCGCCAACTCGCGCACCGGCTCCATGTACGTCGTGAAACCCAAGATGCACGGCCCCGACGAGGTCGCCTTCGCGGTCGAGCTCTTCGGCCGGGTCGAGGAGCTGCTGGGCCTGCCGCGCCTGACCATCAAGGTCGGGATCATGGACGAGGAGCGTCGCACCACTCTCAACCTCAAGGCCTGCATCAACGAGGCCCGCGAGCGGGTCGCCTTCATCAACACCGGCTTCCTGGACCGCACCGGCGACGAGATCCACACCTCGATGCAGGCCGGCCCGATGGTCCGCAAGAACGACATGAAGGGCGAGACCTGGATCCAGGCCTACGAGGACCTCAACGTCGACATCGGCCTCGAGTGCGGCCTGCTCGGCCGCGCCCAGATCGGCAAGGGCATGTGGGCCGCGCCCGACAGCCTCGCCGACATGCTGGAGACCAAGATCGGGCATCCGAGGGCCGGCGCGAGCTGCGCCTGGGTGCCCTCGCCCACCGCGGCCACCGTGCACGCACTCCACTACCACCAGGTCGACGTGCGCGCTCGCCAGGAAGAGCTCGCCGCGGGCGGTCGACGGCGCGATCGCGAGGACCTGCTGCAGATCCCGCTCGGCGACGCCGACTCGTGGTCCGCCGAGGACCGCCAGGACGAGATCCAGAACAACCTGCAGAGCCTCCTGGGGTACGTCGTCCGCTGGGTCGACGCCGGCATCGGCTGCTCCAAGGTGCCCGACATCACCGGCGAGAAGCTGATGGAGGATCGCGCGACCTGCCGGATCTCCGCGCAGCACGTCGCCAACTGGCTGCACCACGGTGTGGTCAGCGTGGAGCAGGTCAACGAGACCCTGCGCCGGATGGCCAAGGTCGTCGACGAGCAGAACGCCGACGACGACTCCTACGTCGCGATGGCACCGGACTTCGACGGCAACGCCTTCGCGGCGGCCAGGGCGCTGGTCCTCGAGGGACTCGAGCAGCCAAGCGGCTACACCGAGCCGATCCTGCACCGCCGTCGGGCCCAACACAAGCAGGCCCAACACAAGCAGGCCCAACAGAAGAAGACCGAGAGGAACGCCTCCTGATGGACCTCGAGACTGCCCGGACGATCATCGCCGGGGCCCGCGCCCATGCCCACGAGGCCGGCTTCAAGCCGATGACCGTGGTCGTCCTCGACACGGGAGGCCACGTCGTGGCCGCCGAGCGTGAGGACGGTTCGTCGATGAAGCGATTCGAGATCGGTTTCGGCAAGGCCCACGGCGCACTGTCGCTGGGGATGGGCTCGCGCTCGATCATGTCCCGCGCGGAGCAGCAGCCCTACTTCATCGCCGCGGTCACCTCGGCCGTGGGTGGGGCGCTCGTGCCGGTCCCCGGCGGAGTCCTCGTCCGGGACGCCGGCGGCGCGCTGGTGGGTGCGGTGGGCATCACCGGGGACACCTCCGAGAACGACGAGGCAGCGGCGGAGGCCGGCATCGAGAGCGCCGGCCTCGCCGCCCAGGCCGACTGAAGGCGTGACGGCGATGGCGAGCACGACGGCGGCTGGTGTCGACCCCAGCGGCATCTCGGCCGTCGCCGAGGCGGCGCGGAGACTGCTCCCCGCAGCCGGGGTGATCACCGACCGCGCCCAGCTGCGCACCTATGAGTGCGACGGGCTGGCGCACTATCGCGTGACGCCGGCCCTGGTCGTCGTACCCGAGGACGCGCGGCAGGTCGCCGCCATCGTCCGTGCCTGCGCCGAGCACCAGGTTCCCTACGTCGCCCGCGGGTCGGGAACCGGTCTCTCGGGCGGTGCCCTGCCGCACGCGGACGGCGTGCTGATCGTGACCTCCAGGATGCGCACCATCAACGCCGTGCACCGCGAGGACCAGCGGGCGATCGTCGAGCCGGGTGTGATCAACCTGGACGTCACCAGGGCCGCGACCCCGGACGGCTACTACTACGCGCCTGATCCCTCGAGCCAGCAGATCTGCTCCATCGGCGGAAACGTCGCGGAGAACTCGGGCGGCGCCCACTGCCTGAAGTACGGCTTCACCACCAACCACGTCGTCGCCGCCGACTTCGTCACCGCCGAGGGCGACACCGTCCCGCTCGGAGGCGTCGCTCCGGACAGCCCCGGCTACGACCTCCTCGGCGCAGTCGTCGGTTCCGAGGGCACCCTCGGCATCGTCACCTCGGTGACGGTTCGCCTGGTCAGGCTGCCCGAGGAGGTGCGGACGATCCTCGTCGGATTCGAGTCCACCGACCAGGCCGGTGCCGCGACCTCGGCGATCATCGCCGCGGGGATCGTGCCGGCTGCGATCGAGATGATGGACGCGCTCGCGATCGAGGCGGCCGAGGCGGCCGTCAGCTGCAACTACCCCGACGGGGCCGGCGCGGTCCTCGTGATCGAGCTCGACGGTGCCTGTATCGAGGTCGAGCGGGAGTACGCCGACGTCGAGCGACTGTGCAACCAGAACGGGGCCTTCGAGCAGCGGCTCGCCACCGACCCGACCGAGCGGGCGCTGATCTGGAGGGGCCGCAAGTCGGCATTCGCGGCGGTCGGCCGGATCAGCCCGGACTACATCGTCCAGGACGGCGTCATCCCGCGGACCGCGCTGCCGCAGGTGCTCAAGGCGATCTCCGACCTGTCCGGCACGTCCGGTGTCCGCGTCGCCAACGTCTTCCACGCGGGTGACGGCAACCTGCACCCGCTGGTGCTCTTCGACGACTCCGTCGAGGGAGCCGGCGACGCGGCCGAGAAGGTCAGCGGCGCGATCCTCGA
>JBDSXU010000435.1:0-2750 GCA_039926005.1 Marmoricola sp. | reverse complement strand
GAGGGACGGGACGGCCGTCTGCGCCAACGTGGCCAGGGACACTCAGCGCACCTCGAGCTGCGCCACGAGCTTGTCGAGCGTGTGCGACTCCATCTCGACGACGCCCGGCTGGTCGATGGTGATCGTCTTGTTGGTGGTTCCGGCGGGGTACTCGATCTCGTGCTCGGGGGTGCTGTGCACGTGCAGCTCGCCGGGCTTGTCGGCCACGATGTGCAGCTTGATCGGTTTGCCGGCCGCCACCTTGATGCTCGCCCCCTCGGGGGTCACGGTGTCGCCCTTGAAGGTGATGTCGATGGTCGTCCCACCGCTGGAGTCCTTCTTGGTCGTCGCCTTGTCGCTCGAGTCGTCGGCACCGCACCCGGAGAGCAGCAGGATTGCGACGACGATCACGGCGGTCAGGCGCAGGGCGCGGGACATGGGATTCCTTCCTCAGGTGGTACTGGCGTTTGCCCTCATCGGGGGCTCTGTCAGAATCCCATGTGGCCCAAGGTCCCCGGGAGAGGGGTCGCAAGGCCTGCGAGGAGGCCCAGCGACGGGGCCGTGACGACACGTTCCAAGGATGGGGGGTTCGCGCCATGAGCGAGCGGCTGCGCGCCAGTGATCTCGCCCTGCTGGCCGACGAGACGCCGCACACGCCGATGCACAACGCGACCCTTGAGATCTTCGACCCGGGTGACTCGGGATTCGACTACGACGCGTTGCTCGCGCACATCGACGACCGGATCGCGTTCGTGCCGCGTTATCGCCAGCGCATTCGCCACGTGCCGGGTCGGCTCGCCAACCCGGTCTGGGTCGACGACGAGAAGTTCGACCTCGCCTACCACGTACGCCGTTCGGCCCTGCCTCGTCCGGGCACCCTGGACCAGCTCCTCGAGCTGACCGCGCGCATCATGTCGCGGCGCCTGGACCCCGATCGTCCACTGTGGGAGATGTACTTCGTCGAGGGACTCGAGGGGGGTCGCGTGGCCCTGCTGTCGAAGTCCCACCAGATCCTTGTCGACGGCATCTCCACGGTCGACCTCGGCCAGGTGCTGCTCGACGTGGACCCCGGCCCGCGCCAGCTCGTCCTGGACGGGTGGCGGCACACCGACGAACCGACCCCTACGAGCCTGGTGGCCGATGCTCTCCTCGAGTCCGCACGGGACCCGCGCATCGCCATCGCCACCCTGCGCAGCAACGCCGATGCCTTCGGCCGCGCGGTCGCCGGGGCCGCCAGCAAGGCCGGATCCCTGGCCGGCCAGCTCTCCCGCCGCCGGGTCGCCCCTGAGTCGCCGTTCAACGTCGAGCCGTCCGCCCAGCGGCGCCTGGTGTGCGTGCGCACGTCGTTGAAGGACTACCGCAAGGTCCGACGCATCCATGGCGGCACGGTCAACGACGTCATCCTGGCCACCCTGTCCGGTGCGATCCGCACCTGGTTGATGACCAGGTCGGAGTCCGTGGGTGCCGGTCGCAGACTGCGTGCCCTGGTCCCCATGAGCGTGATCGACGAGGAGCTCGAGCCGACGTCGCTCGGCTCCCAGGTCGTCGGTCACCTCGTCGACCTGCCGATCGGCGAAGGGTCTCCCGTCGTACGCCTCCATCAGGTCTCCTACGCCCTGCGCGCCCACAGCGAGACCGGCAGGGCCGTGGCGGCCGACCGAATCGCCGGGGTTGCAGGCTTCGCCCCCACCACGTTCCACTCGCTCGGCTCACGCGTGGCGTTCAAGGAGGCGCACGGCAGCGTCAACCTGGTGATCACCAACGTGCCCGGCCCGCAGTTCCCGATGTATCTCGCGGGCGCGGAGATGGTGGAGACCTACCCTGTCCCACCGCTGTTCCCGGGCTTCTCGCTCTCTGTCGGTGTCACGTCCTACGACGGCGCGGTCTACTACGGCATCAGTGCGGACCGGGACTTGTTGCCAGACATCGAGGTGCTGGGGCAGTGCGTGCGCGAGGCGCTCGACGAGCTCGTGGACAGCGCCAGCGACACCCGCCAGCGCGCGCCGCGCGGCCGCAAGAAGACCGAGAAGCCGCAATGACGGTCCGCGTCTACGTGCCTACGAACCTGGCGCGGCTCGCACGGTTCTCCGAGGAGGGCGGCATCGGGCCGTCCCCGGTGCGGGCGCATGCGGTCACCGACTGGTTGCGCGAGTCGTGGCCAGAGGCGGAGGAGGACGAGTGGGAGTACGCCGCCCTGATGGCCGCCGCTGACGACGCGGCCACCTTGCTCACCGAGGAGGACAGGCCACGTCGGGTGGTGCTCGTCGCTGAGGTCGAGCGGGTCGTCGAGGAAGGTGAGTCGACCGAGGTGAGGGTGGACTCGGCGATCGCCCTGCGGCTCGTCCGGGCTGTGCAGGCCGACACCGCCGACATCGATCCGGCCTCTCCGGAGGACCTGGGGGATCTCGGGTGGTTCGGCGTACAGGAGATCCCGGACCTGCTCAACTGATTCCTGCGGGCTGCTCGGTCCGTGGGTCAGGCAAAATGTGGTCAGACTTGTCGGAAATGCGGCTTTTGGTCACGTGGAGACTGCACCCCAAAGACTTCGGAGAGTGCCCGCATGAATCGACGCTGGATGGTGCTGAGCCTCGCGCTGGCCCTGGCGGCACCGCAAGGGACCGCAGTGGCGGCCCCGCACACCGCAGCTCAGCAGCCGGACGCCCGGACCGACCGTGGCCCGGACACCGGCAACGGGCTCAACCGGCTGCGGGCCGACGCGACCGGGAAGCTCCGGGTCCACCGCGCAGCGGACGGTGATGTCGACTTCGTGA
>JBDSXU010000434.1:0-1842 GCA_039926005.1 Marmoricola sp. | reverse complement strand
GAGGACATCCCCGTCCACATCGAGACCACGCGGCCCGAGCTGATCCCATCGGTCGTCGCCCTGATCGCGCACCCCGACGACGAGCGCTACCAGGACCTGTTCGGCCAGATGGTGACCTCGCCGGTCTTCGGCGTCGAGATCCCGGTGCTCGCGCACCCCCTCGCCGAGCCGGACAAGGGCGCCGGCATCGCGATGTGCTGCACCTTCGGTGACCTCACCGACGTCACCTGGTGGCGCGAGCTTCAGCTGCCCGTTCGCACGCTGATGGGACGCGACGGCCGGATGTCACGCGAAACCCCGGAGTGGCTCTCGCAGAGCCGCGCCGCGGCGGCATACGAGGACTTCAAGGGCAAGACCGCCTTCAGTGCCCGCGAGGCGATGGTCGAGAAGCTCCGGCTCAGCGGGGAGCTCGACGGCGAGCCCAAGGCGACCCAGCGGATGGCGAGCTTCTATGAGAAGGGCGACAAGCCACTCGAGATCGTCGCGACCCGGCAGTGGTACATCACCAACGGCGGACGCGACGCCGACCTGCGCGCCGAGATGCTCGAGCGCGGCGCAGAGGTCCACTGGATCCCGCCGCACATGAAGCACCGCTTCGACAACTGGGTCGGCGGCCTCAACGGCGACTGGCTCGTCTCCCGGCAGCGGTTCTTCGGAATCCCCTTCCCGGTCTGGTATTCCCTGGACGACGAGGGCGAGCCCGACTACCAGCACCCTCTGCTCCCCCGCGAGGAGGAGCTCCCGATCGACCCGTCGACGCAGGCACCCCCGGGCTACGACCAGGACCAGCGAGGCAAGCCCGGCGGTTTCCTCGGTGACCCCGACGTGATGGACACGTGGGCGACGTCCTCGCTCACGCCACATATCGCCGGCGGTTGGGAGGAGGACCCGGATCTCTTCGGGAGGGTCTTCCCGTTGGACCTGTGCACCAACGCGCACGACATCATCCGCACCTGGATGTTCTCGCGGGTGGTCCGTGCCCACTTGGAGAACCACATGTCCCCCTGGTCGCACGCCATGATCTCCGGGTTCATCGTCGACCCCGACCGCAAGAAGATGTCCAAGTCCAGGGGCAACGTGGTCGTGCCGACGGAGGTCCTCGACAAGTACGGCGCCGACGCGGTCCGCTGGCGTGCGGCGATGGCGAGGCCGGGTCTGGACTCACCCTTCGACGAGACCCAGATGAAGGTCGGTCGACGGCTCGCGCTGAAGGTGCTCAACGTCGCGAAGTTCGTCCTCGGCAGCGTCGGTGCCACCACGGTGGACGCGACGCTGGTCACCGAACCGGTCGACCGGGCGCTGCTCGGCAAGCTGGCCGCCACCGTGACCGAGGCGACCCGCTCGTTCGCGTCCTACGACTACACCAGCGCCCTGGAGCAGACCGAGAAGTTCTTCTGGGACTTCTGCGACGACTACGTCGAGCTGGTCAAGGAGCGGTCCTACGGCGACGACGCCTCCGGCTCGGGCATCGCGACCGAGTCCGCCAAGGCCGCACTGGCCACCGCACTGCACGTGCAGCTGCGCCTGTTCGCGCCGTTCCTGCCCTACGCCACCGAGGAGGTCTGGTCCTGGTGGCAACCGGGCACGGTCCACCTCCAGGCGTGGCCCACTGCGGACGAGGTGGGCGCCGCGTCCCGCGACGATTCGGCAGTTCTCGACGCCGTCGCGGCCGTGCTGGCTGGTATCCGAGGTGCGAAGTCGACCGCCAAGGTCGGCATGCGCACCCCGGTCGAGCACGCGACGATCACAGGTCCGGCGAGCGCGCTGGACGCGATCCGCAGCGCCGAGAGCGATCTGCGGGCCGTTGGTTCGATCACCGGTGAGCTCGAGCTGGTGGAGGCG
>JBDSXU010000433.1:0-12974 GCA_039926005.1 Marmoricola sp. | reverse complement strand
CGGTGATCATCGCCGAGTCGTCCGACGCCAGGAACACGACGGACGGAACGTAGTCGTCCGTCGTCGGCAGGCGATTCATGGGCATCTGCCCGAAGAAGTCGTTGGAGTACTCGTTGTCGGGTGACTTAGCTCCGCGCAGCATGGCCTCCATCTCGGCAGTCGGGGGCTGGGTGGCGGTGGGGGTGAACCCGTTGACGCGGATGTCGTGCCTCGCCAGTTCCATCGCGGCCGAGCGGGTGAAGTTGATCAGCCCGCTCTTGGCCGTCGAGTAGCCGATGTTGCCGCCCTGTCCCTGCCAGGCAGCGGTCGACAGCACGTTGATGACGCTGCCGCCCCGTCCGGCCTCGATCATCGCCCCGGCCGCCGCCCGGGTGAAGACCAAGGCCCCCGTGAGACAGATGTCGACCTGTCGGCGAAACTCCTCGACCGGCATCGTCATGACGCCCTTGTGGTTGAACATCATGGCGTTGTTGAGCAGGATGTCGACCCTGCCCCACCGCTCGGTCGCCTGCCGCATGACGTCGTCGGCGTGCGCGGAGTCCGTGACGTCGCCCGCGACGGCGAACGCCTCACCTCCGGCCTCGACGATGCTGGCGGCCGTCGCCTCGGCCACGGCCTGCACCAGATCGGTGCAGACCACCCTGGCACCCTCGGCGGCCAGACCGGCCGCCAGGGCGCCACCGATGTTGGCGCTGGCGCCCGTGACGATGGCGGTCCTGCCCTCGAGACGGTTCACAGGATGATGCTGACCTTGCCGTGCGGGCGCAGTGCGTCGAGCACCAGGACCGATTTTCGATTGATGAACCGGAAGCCGGTGACCTCGTCGCGCTCCATGATGTGCCGGTACTGGCCGACGTATGTGTCCAGGACCCCCGAGCGCACGCGGTAGACCGCGAAGTTGGCCAGCACGTGCAGGCGGTCGTTCGCCGCCTCCATCACCCGGAGGTTGGAGATCATCCGCCGCGTCGCCGAGTGCGGGTACTCGGCGTGTGCGGCCCGGGTCAGCAGAGAGTTGACCCGCTGCTCGAGGAGGAACCGGTCGTCGTGGACCAGGAACAGGTCGCGCGTCGGGTCGCCGTCGGGACGGTCGGTCGCCGGGACCTCGTAGTAGCCCTCCGGCGCGAACAGGTCGAGCCACTCGTGCAGGCGCCACTGGTCGAGCAGCTCGGCCTCCTCGAAGAGGAACTGCTCGACGTCGACCAGGACGTCGCGGGCGACCGTCGACCGAAGGTCGAGCTGTGTGGTCAAGCTCATGGTGCTACCTCTCTTCTTCCAGGACTGATGATCTGGCTCGTCAGCCGGCGAGCCGGCCGACGAGCTCGCGGGCCACGATGATGCGCTGGACCTGGCTGGAGCCCTCGAAGATGTCCATGATCTTGACGTCGCGGTACCACTTCTCGAGCAGCAGCTCCTTGCTGGTGCCCTCGGGACCCAGCAGCTGCATGCAGCGGCGGATGATGCGGTCGCACGTCTGCGGGGCGAAGCTCTTGGCGATCGCCGGGCTGTAGCGGTTGGGGGTGCCGTTGTCGAGCACGAACGCAGCCTTGTAGTTGATCCGGCGAGCTCGCTGCAGCGCCTCGTTCATGGCCTCGAGGTCGTTCTGCACCGCCGCCCAGCGCTGCGGGGTGAACCCAGCCTGCTGGCCCTTGAGCAGCCTCGAGGTCTCGTCGATGGCGGCCTGCGCCAGGCCGACGGCGATGCCCGACATGTTGGGGCGGTTGTTCGACAGGGCCGTGAGCGCGCCGCCCTGGCCCGACACCTTCGGCCCCTCGTCGACCGGGCCGCTGGAGTTCCACCCGAGTCGGTTCTCGATCGGCACGCGGCAGTTCTCGAAGAGAAGCTCAGAGGTCTGCCAGCTGCGGATGCCGAGCTTGTCCTCGTTCTCCTTGGCGATCGAGAACCCGGGCGTGCCTCGCGGGACGACGAAGCAGGCGATGCCCTTGGCACCCAGTGACTTGTCGGCGTTGGCGAAAACGGTGATGTAGTCCGAACGCGCGCCGTTGGTGCAGTACATCTTGGAACCGTTGATGACCCAGGCGTCGCCGTCCTGCACGGCCGTGGTGGCGACCTGCGACGTGTCGGAGCCGAAGTGCGGCTCGGTCAGGGCGAACCCGGTCTCCATCTGTCCGGCCATGACTGGGTCGTACCACTTCTTGATCTGCTCAGGACTGCCCATCGCGTCGACGACGAGCTGGCCGATGCCGCGCCCGGGCGTGCCGAGGGCCCACACGTCGCCGTAGTTGAGGTTCTCGTAGTAAGACATCTGCGTGGCCCAGTAGCCGTCGGCGAACGGCGTGAGCCTGTCGGTGTCGGTGTCCTCACGCCCCAGTGGCACGGGCGAGGTGTGAAGGATCTCCTGCCAGTTGTCAGGGACCTTCTTCTTGGTGTCGGCCTCACGCGCGTAGGGGCGAAGGGTTGCGGCCGACCATTCGCGCAGTTCCTGGCCGTACCGCTTCAGCTCCGGGCTCAGCTCGAACGACGTGGTGCTCATGCGTGCTCCTCGATGGTGATCTCAATGGTGGTCATGCTCAGTAGACGGGGTGGAAGGACGACGCGCGGGGATCGAAGTCGAGCGTCGACAGGAACGCCGCCGTCCGATACCACTGCTCCACGGGGTATTCGCGGATAAAGCCGTGTCCGCCGAGCACCTGCACGGCGTGACGGGTGGTCTCCGAGGCGTTCTCGCTGGCGTAGGACACGGCCGACGACACGACCGCGGAGAGGCGCGCGATGTCGTCGCTGTTCTCCAGCAGGGACGCTGCGTCGAGCACCTCGAGACGTGCCTGCTCGGTGCGCGAGAAGGCCTCGGCGAGCGGGAACGAGATGCCCTGGAACGAGGCGATCGGCTTGCCGAAGGCGATGCGTCCCGATGCGTACTCGGCGGCGTACTCGATCGCACGCTGAGCCATGCCGGTCTGGGCGGAGGCGACCGCGAGCCGCAGCCGCTCAACACTCTTCTGCAGGCCCTCGGCACCCAGCAGGTTCGCCCGGGGAACGACCACGTCGAACTCGACACTGGCGAGGTCAGCCGCATCGAGTGCCAGCGACTTGTCCCGCACACCCACCGTCACGCCGTCCGCCGTGCGCGGCACGATGACGGCACGCAGAGCGCGGGTGGAGGGGGCGACACCGATGACGATGATCGACTCGGCCTGACCGGAGAACGGCACGGCGACCTTGCGACCGACGACGCGCACGGTGTCGCCCTCCTCGGTGATGGTCGTCTCGAGCTCGGACGCTCCACGACCGAAGCCCTCGTACAGAGCCACCGAGCCGCGGGTGTCGAGGTTCTTCGACGCCTCCAGCAGGCCGGCCTGCTGCTCGGGTGTGCCGTGCAGCGAGAGCAGCAGCGAAGGGGCACCGCTCCAGACGGCGGCCAGCGTGATCGCGGCGTCACCGTAGGAGAGGTTCTCGACAGCCGTCATGTACGTGACGACACCCGGGACGCCTCCACCTCCGAGCTCCTCGCTGACGGGGGCGGTGAGGCCGGTCTCGACGACGGCCTTCCAGGTCGTCGCCGGGACGGCCGCACCAGCTTCCGCGTCCCTCGACACGGGCGACAGCACCTCCAAGCCCAGCTCTCGCGTCATCTCCGCGACAGCTTCCTGCTCCTCATCCTGTGCCAGAAACATCATGAACTCTCCTCGGTGGTCCCAGAGTCTTCGCCTAGTCGGTAGACGTCGGCTGTCGAATGATGCTGCGCCGCACGCAGCGGACCGACAATCTGCTGTTCCGCTCCCCGGAAGCCGCGCCGTCCGGCGTGACCGGCCGCCGCTAGCGTCCGAAGAACCGTGAACAGGCACGGGCTCGACGAAGGCCACACATGTACCAGGGACTCACCGGACGCGTCGCGCTCGTGACGGGCGGCAGCCGCGGCATCGGTCGCGCGAGCGCTCTCGCCCTCGCAGCCGAGGCAGTCCGGGTGTGCGTCGTCGGCCGCGACACGACCAGGCTCGCCGAGGTGGTCGACCGCGCGGGCGGCACCGCTGTCGCCGTCGCCGTCGAGGCCGACCTCTCGACCGAGGACGGGTGTCGCCGGGCCTACGACGCATGCGTGGAGTCGTGTGGCGCCCCCGACATCCTGGTGAACTGCGCGGGTTCCGCCGGGATGGGTCCGGTGCTCGACCTGCGCCGGTCTGACATCGACGACGCCTTGCGGCTCAAGCTGCACGGCTACCTGACGATGTCGCAGCTCGTGGCACCCGACATGAGGCGTCGTGGTTGGGGGCGCATCGTCAACATCTCCGGAGGCGCGGGAGCCAGTCCCACCTCCACCAACCTGCCCACGAGCCTGGCCAACGTCGCCGTGCACAACCTCACCCGAGCTCTCAGCGACGAGCTGGCACCCGACGGCGTCCTCGTCAACGTCGTGGCACCCGGTCTCACGCTCACCGACCGCGCCACCGATCTGTTCCGGGCCGAGGCCGAGGCGGCAGGCCGTGACGTCGACTCACTGATCGCCGAGGCCGGGGCTCTGGTGCCTGCCGGTCGTGCGGCCCGGGCCGAGGAGATCGCCGCCGTCGTCTGCTTCCTCAGCTCGGACCTGTGCAGCTACGTCCACGGCTCTGCGGTGTACATGGACGGCGGGGCGCGCCGCGCCTCGCCATAACCGTCGTCTCCCGAACCGCCGACACACCACCAGCAGGAGCAACCATGGATACCCCGCTCGACGTCCGTCGTGATGGCGCCATCACGGTCATCACCCTCAACCGACCCGAGGCGCTGAACGCGCTGAACGCCGAGCTGCTGCGCAACCTCTGTCGTGCCCTGGTCGAGGCCGATGCCGACCCCGCCATCGGAGCGATCGTCCTCACCGGTGCCGGCGACCGCGCGTTCACCGCCGGCATGGACCTCAAGGAGGCGGCCGAGCGCCTCGACGACTTCGGTCCCGACGCCCAGCCTGCAGCCACCCTCGCAGCGTGCCGCACCCCGGTCGTAGTCGCCGTCAACGGGCTGTGCATCACCTGCGGGATGGAGCTCATGATGGCCTGCGACGTCGTCTACGCCTCGAACACGGCCCGGTTCGCCGACACCCACGTCCGCCTGGGTCTGCTGCCGGGATGGGGCATCTCCCAACGGATGGCTCGCCAGATCGGGCCGCAGCGGGCCAAGGAGATCTCGCTGTCAGGACGCTTCGTCGACGCTGCGCGGGCGACCGAGATCGGCCTGGTAAACCGCGTGGTCGAGCCGGCCCACCTGATGCCGACAACCCTCGAGCTGGCCCGCGAGATCGCCGGTCACCCGGTCGAGGCGGTGCAGGGGTACAAGGCCCTCATCGACGAGGGGTACGCGATGGGTCTCGACCAGGCGCTCGTCATGGAGCACGATCGCAGTGTCGCCCACATCAGGTCGATGTCGTCCCAGCACCTGCAGACGAGCCGCGCGGCGGTCACGACGCGCAACCGCGCGGCCACGGCCGACTGAGCCTGGCCACGAGGTTCCATCGGTCGGAACGTCGTCTGGGTCGACCGCTCCGGCCTGATGGATGGTGCAGACACCGACGAAAGGGAACTGCCATGCTCGACGACATCACGGTGCTCGAGGTCGGGGACCGGCTCTCGACCAGCTTTGCCGGCAAGATGCTCCGAGATGCCGGTGCGACCGTGGTCCGGGTCGAAGTGCACGCACGGCCCAAGCTCGACACCGCAGGGCGCGACTTCGCGGCCTTCCTGCACGGCGGCAAGCACTCCGTGCTCCTCTCCTCGGTGCACGACCTCCAGTCCGCCGTCCCGGGCCTGGTGTCCCGGGCCGACGCCGTGGTGTGCGACGACGACGACCCCGAGGTCGTCCAGGCCCTGCGGGCTCTGCGCGAGCAGCAACCCGACCTGGTCGTTGTGTCGATCTCCGACTACGGCCTGAACGGCGCGTCACCCTCGGTGCCGGCCACCGAGTTCACCCTCCAGGCCGAGAGCGGTCTCACCGCCCTGCACGCGACCGGCGACCGACCCCCCGTCTACGCGGGGGTCGATCTCGGCGAGTACGCCGCGGGCCTCAACGCCGCGATCGGCGTGGTCGGCGGTCTGCTCGCCACCGAGGCCGGGGCGCAGGCCGTCGACGCCGACGTCTCGCGCTTCGAGGCGATGCTCAGTGCCCTACAGCTGCCGTGGGTCTTCTCGCAGCACGACCACCACGCCCCGTACGTCTCGCCCCAGACCGCGGTCCCTGGCATCGAGAAGGCCAAGGACGGCTGGGCGTGCGTCGTGAGCGTCACGCCGCAGCAGTGGATCGACTTCAAGGCCATGGTGCAGATTCCCGAACTCGAGGACCCCCGGTTCGAGCACCTCGTCGATCGGCAGGGCATGTCGGCGGAGATCACGCCCTACATCCGCCGATTCACGGAGCGCCACACGATCGACGAGCTCGTCGCGATGGGGGCACAGGCGAGGGTGCCCATCGTCCCGGTGGCGACCTCCGTGACGGTTCCGGAGCTGCCTCCCTACACGACACGCGACACCTTCGTGTCCCACCCCGACGGCTTCGTCCAGCCTCGGCCCGCCTTCAGGATCGACGACGACACGTGGCAGGTCGGCGTGCTGGCCGAGCCCGGACGCGACAACGACGTCGACTGGGGGCCTCGACCAGAGCGCGGCACCCGTGACGGAGCCGACCCCGCACGCCCCCTGGCCGGGATCAAGGTGCTCGAGCTCGGAAGCTTCCAAGCGGGCCCGCTGGTGACGCGCGCTCTCACCTCGTACGGTGTCGACGTCGTCAAGATCGAGTCGGCGACCCGCCCCGACCTGTTGCGCTTCGGCGGTCCGCTGCCCACCGCTCCCGACCCGTGGGAGCGTGGTGCCAGCTTCACGGCCACCAACTGGGGCAAGCGGTCGGTCACCGCCGATCTGAAGGATCCGGAGGGCCACGAGATCGTCGAGCGGCTCGTCGCGACCAGCGATCTCGTGCTAGAGAACTTCTCGCCCCGCGTGATGGAGCAGGCTGGATTCGACGCCGAAGGCATCCGCCGCCTACAGCCCGACGCCATCGTGATGCGGCTGCCCGCCTGGGGGCTGAGCGGTCCATGGAAGGACCTGCCGGGCTTCACGTACTCGGCCGATGCCACCTCGGGGCTGAGCGACATCACCGGCTACCCCGATGGCGAGCCGCTGCTCACCGGCACCGCCTACGACCCGGTCGCCGCCGACACGTCAACGTTCGTGGCTCTCGCGGCGCTGCGTCGCAAGATCCTCACCGGACGCGGCATGGCCGTCGAGGTCTCGTTGTGCGACGTCGCCTCGCAGACGACGGCCGAGGGCGTCATCGCGTCGAGCCGCACCGGCGTCCGCGTCGAACGACGAGCCAACGACGCCCCGGGCATCTCACCCCAGGGCATGTACCGAGCGGCCGACGGTCCCTGGGTGGCGGTGTCGATCGCCAGCGACGAGCAGTGGCAGGCTCTCGCCCGCGTCACCGGCGAGGCCGCGTGGGCCACGGCAGCGGGTCGCGCCGACCTCGCCGGACGCCAGGCCGACCGCGAGGCCGTCGACTCCGACCTGCGCGCCCACGTCGGCGGCGAGGAGTCCGACGATCTCCTCGCACGCCTGCACGGAGCCGGCATCCCAGCCGCGATCATGCAGAACGGCGAGCGGGCCCACCACCACCCCGCGGTGCTGGCACGCGGCCGCAGCGTCGAGGTCGTGCACCTGATCAACGGCTCCAAGCAGCACCTCGCCCCGCCGGTCAAGCTGTCGAGCCAGCCCGACAGCGCCGTGGCCATCCCGCGGCCGTCGCCGCTGTTCGGCGAGCACAACGACGAGGTCCTCCTCGAGCTCGGCTACACCGACGACGACGTCCAGCGGCTGCGCAAGGACGGCAAGATCGGCGACTCACCCTTCGGCATGCCCATCGGCGAGCGTCCTCCCGCGCAGGTCGAGTGACCGAGGAGAGGCTGTCAGCGCGGTAGCCGCACCACGGCACGTCCGCGGAGCACCTCGACACCGTGCTGGTTGACGGTGGCGATCGGAGCTGCGCCACGCGGCCCGGCTCGTCGTCGTCGAGCGTGGCCCGCGCGGTCACGGTGTCGCCGGGGCAGACCAGGGCGGTGAATCGGCCCCCGAAGTGCTCGACCCGGGCGACGCCGAAGACGTCGGTGACGACGCGCCCGGTCATGCCCATCGTCAACATGCCGTGCGCGAAGACCCAGGGCAGCCCGGCGACCTCGCGGGCATGGACGTCGTCGGAGTGCACGGGGTTGAAGTCGCCGGAGGCACCCGCATACCGCACCAGCCGCGTGCTGCGCCGGTCTTCGACGAGCAGCAGCTCCCAGGTGTGTCGCCCACCGCGACGGCAGCGGCGTCGATGTCGTCGATCGTCATGTCGGCTCTCCTGCTCCGGCGCGGACTCGAGATCGGGCTGGGGGATCACGGTGCGGGCCGTCGCCGTGACGACGGGATCACCGTCGGGATCGCGGTAGACGGTGACCCGCTCCTGGAGGTGCAGCACCCCTCCCCGGGAGCCCACCTTCTCCCAGCTGCGCAACGGTCCGTCATCGGCGGCAGCACGTCGCCGACCAGCACGGGGCGGTGGCAGTCGAAAGTCCGCTCCGCGTGCAGCAGCCCCACCCCCAGCGGGTCGGTGTGGCCGCCCGTCGCTCCCGCACCGTGCCGCGGCCGGTCGTCGCGGGGTCGCAGCGGATAGTCTGGATCGACCTGCGCCGCGGCCAGCACGAACGTCAGAGGTGCAGCGAGGCCGCCCAGCTGCACCGCGTCGGCGCACGTGGGATCGACGTGAACAGGATCGTGGTCGCCGATCGCCTGGGCGAACGCGCGCACGTTCATCGACTCGACCGGGAACTCAGGCATGGTCTCTCCTCGTCCTGGGTGTCCGGACCAGAACTCAGGTCAGGCGAGGCGGCTCCAGCCGTCGCGCCAGGCCGAACCACGCCCGCATGCGGTCAGGGTCTGCCGCGATGCGTCGCATCGGCGCGATCTCCTGCTCGACGGTTGCGTCGTCCTCCAGGTTGTAGACGAACTTCTTGCGCTCCGACGAGGTCGGGGACGAGTGCTCGACGAAATTGCGGTGCCGCTCCTCGGCCCACCGGTCGAGCAGCGAGTCGTCAGACCCGGAGATGACGGCCGCGAGAACCTCGCTCAGCGCGTACGAGTCGAACAGGCCGCTGGTCATCCCATGACCGCTCACGGGATTGGTGACATGGGCCGCATCTCCGATGATGAGGGTGCGATCGACACGGAACGTGGCCGCTGAACGCTGATGGATGCGATACGACGACCAGGTGAAGCTCGCCGCGGCCACCTCGGGCGACAGCGCCTCGGACAGGACGCCGGTCAGGCGCCGCTCGATCGTGTCCTCGGGCATGGCTCTGTCCTCGGCGTGGATGTACCGCCAACGGGAGCCGGGGTCGATGCACGCGACGATCGCGCCGAACCGCGGATCGATCACGTAGCCGCCACCGTGCATGCCGAGCGCTTCGAGATCGGCATCGACCTCCACCGAGATGAGCCGCTCGGGCCAGGTGATTCCCGCGAAGGCGAGGCCTAGGTGTCGCCGCACCACGCTGCGCGCGCCATCAGCTCCCACGACCCACCCTGCCCGGAGCGTGATCTCGCCCGCCGGCCCGTCGCACGTCACGGTGACGCCGTCGGCGTCCTGCACGAGATTGGTCAGCGCAGTGTTCACCAGGATCGTCACCTCGCTGCGCTCGCCGAGGTGCTTCAGCAAGATCCGGGTCACCTCGTCCTGGCGGACGTGCAGGTTGAACGGGAACGGGCATTCGTCGGCCAGCACGCCGAGGTCGAACGTCAGGGTCTCGCCCGTGGATCCCACCCGGTAGAACGTGTGCGGCTCGGCGAAGCCGACGGTCAGCAGATCGTCGAGGATCCCGAGGCGATCGAGCCCGGGCAGGACGTTCCAGTTGTAGACCAGGTCGCCCGGAGTCGTCCCCGCCTCGGGTCTGGCTTCCAGCACCGTCACCTCGATGCCGGCGCGCGCCAGCCCAAGAGCGTGGGTCAGACCGACCGGACCGCCCCCTACGACGATGACCTCGCGTGTCGTCACTGTTCCATCCTGCCTTGTTCGTCGGGGTCGTCAGACCGTCGGGGGCACCGGATACAGGCCAAGGAACCCCATCGCGTTGCCCGACAGGATCGGCTCGACGGCATCGTCGTCCAGTATGCGCGCGTCCGCGGCGTCCCGCACGAACGAGCCGGCCGCGGCGAACACGTCCAGGAAGAAGGGGTGATCCGTTCCCACCATGACCCTGTCGGCACCGAACCGGTGCACGAGGAGCCGCAGGTGCTCGGGATCGAGCACCAGCGTGTCGACCCACAGCGAGCGCATGCGCTCGTCCGCCGCCCCGACCGGGCCGACGCCCCAGACGCCGTGTGCCATGCGTAGACGCGGATAAAGCCAGCCGAACGCGCCGCAGCCGTGGGCCAACCCAATCCGCAGGCGCGGAAACTGCTCGAGCACGCCTCCGAACACCAGGCCGGTCGCCGCGATCGCCGTGTCGGTCAGCATGCCCATGCCGAAGTCGTACGGCTGACCGGTGCGCCGGACAGCACCCCCGCCCCCGTCGACCGGGTGAATGAAGACGGATGCGTCGAGCCGCTCGGCAGCCCCCCAGAAGGGCGTCAGCGACGGGTCGTCGAGCTCGGTGCCGTCGATCGTGGTGCCGATCTCCACACCGCGTAGTCCCAGGTCACCCATCGCCCGCTCGAGCTCCTTGACAGCGAGGTCGGGGTCCTGCAGCGGGAGGGTCGCCAGGCCCACCAGTCGGCCCCCCGACGCGACGACGTCGGCGGCCAGCGCGTCGTTGACGGCGGCCGAGTACTCGTGCGCAGCTCCCGAGGACGCGCCGTACGTCAGCATCACCGGGACCGGCGAGATGACCTGCATCGTCACCCCGGCGTCGTCGAGTGCCTGCAGACGGTGCTCGACGTCCCACAGCTGCGACGTGACCGGCCGGAACACCCGGTCCCCGATCATGATGCGCCCCGACCGCTCGTCGTCGACGACCAGGCGTGGCAGCACCTCGCCCGAGGAGGGAGCGAACGCGCCCAGCGAGGACGGGAAGTGGTGGGCGTGCGCATCCACGACCTGCGGCCGTGCGTCTTGGTGACCTGATTCGCTCATGGATGGTCCTTGCGCTCGGGACGGCGTGGGCGCCGTCCCCCGACCGTAGGGAGCCACGCGACGGCAGGACGAGATTTCGTTCCATGGAGCAGAACCCGAATCTGGGTCACGCAGCCACCCGCGAGGTAGCCTGTGATGCGCACCACGTGACGAGACCGTCGTGGCATCGCCCGCACAGACAGAGGTGAGATCAGTGACGGATGCCGATCCGGCAGGCCTCGCCAAGGAGGCACCGTCGATCCTGACCAAGGCGTTCGACCTGCTCAACTCGTTCAACCAGAACGAGCGGGTCATGACGCTGAGCCAGTTGGCTCGCGCCTCCGGTCTGCCGAAGTCGACCGTCCACCGACTGCTGGCACGGCTCGTCGAGCTCGGTGCCCTCGAGCATCACCGCTCCGGCTACAAGCTCGGGCTCGGGCTGCTGCAGCTGGGGGCGACGACCCCGGCGGCCATCATGCGCGACCAGGCGATCCCGTATCTCGTGGCGTTGCAACGGTGGACCCGGCAGACCGTCACGTTCGCGGTGCTGCGCGAGTTCGACGTCGTCTACCTCGAGAGGCTGGCACCGGCCGACTCACCGTCGACACTTGCGAGAATCGGTGCTCGTCTGCCCGCCAACTGCACCGCGATCGGCAAGGCACTGCTGGCCTGCGAGGACCTCGACGACCTGGCCGCCTTCCTCCCCCTGCGGCTTCCCCAGATGACACCCCACTCGATCACCAACGCCGATGACTTCGTCGAGCACCTGCGCATCGTCCGCAAGGAGGGCATCGCCCGCGAGCAGGACGAGGCACAGATCGGCCTCGCCGGGGTCGCGGCCCCCGTGGTGGTCAACGGCTTCGCGGTCGGCGCGATCGCCATCACCCACGGGCCGACCGCACCGGCCAGCGGCCGCGTCGACGCCGCTCTGCGCGACACCACGGTCCAGCTGTCGGCGCACCTGCACACCTACGTCGTCGCCGCCCCCGAGCGCGAGCGGCTCGTGCCCCGCACGATCTCCGATCCGCCGCCCTGGGGCTGAGGCCGTCGGTCCGGTTGTCGACTGCCTCAGCGGTAGATGGCGAACGTCTTGTTGGAGTTGAGCACCTCGGTCTCGACGAACTCGCTCCAGTCGAGCGTGAGGCCCAGCTCCTTGACGGCGCCCAGCAGGCAGAACCAGTTGAGCATCTCGTGCTGGCCCGCCACGACGATGTCGCGCACCGTCTTGGAGGTCCAGTCGTCGAAGTCGCCCGCGACCATCGAGTCGTAGAGTGCGCGGTCGGCCGCGGTATCCGGACGCAGGTGCCAGTCCTTGTCGTTCAAGAAGGCGTGCGACCAGCTGGCCGAGGCCACCAGGGCGACCCTCTTGTCGCTGTCGCGCAGCGACTTGCCCACAGCCTGGCCGAACTCGAAGCACCGCTTGGGCGACGGTCCGGGCGGATCGAGGTCCTCGCCCTTGAGGATCTCCGAGAACGGAGCGATCCCGCCGCGGCGTGCGATGACGTGCTCGCCGTAGCAGTTGACGGCCATCGGGATGATCGGGTAAGGGAAGGTTCGGCCGACGTTCTCGAAGTCGAGGAAGATCTGCGTGTTCGCGAACGCGTGCGGGAAATGGTGCATGCCAGGTCGTGGCTCGTACGAGTACGCCACGTCGACACCGGTCGTCAGCACGTCCTTCGCGACCTTCTTGGCGAAGGCCTGGTCACCCCGCATCACGAACCGCTGGCCGTCGGGCAGGTCCCAGGCATTGGGCAGGCTCATGACCTCGAGCACCCCGAACGGGTCGATCTCGGTGTCGGGGTAGGCCAGGATGCAGAACGACGGGATGACCTCCTCGCGGAAGTTCTCGTACTGGTCGTCACCCCACACGATGACGACGTCGGGCTTGAACTCGTCGAGCGCCTCGCGGC
>JBDSXU010000432.1:0-2439 GCA_039926005.1 Marmoricola sp. | reverse complement strand
GAACGGCACCCCGCTCGTCGTACTCGCGGGCAAGGAGTACGGCTCCGGCTCCTCACGTGACTGGGCGGCCAAGGGCACTGCGCTCCTGGGCGTGAAGGCCGTCATCGCCGAGTCCTACGAACGGATCCACCGCTCGAACCTGATCGGCATGGGTGTCCTCCCGCTGCAGTACCCCGAGGGCGAGACCGCCGAGTCACTCGGTCTCAGCGGCGAGGAGGAGTTCTCCTTCATTGGTGTCACCGAGCTCAACGAGGGCACCATCCCCAAGACCGTCAAGGTCAAGGCCGCCAGTGCTGATGGGCAGGGTGCCGAGTTCGACGCGAAGGTGCGCATCGACACCCCCGGTGAGGCGAAGTACTACCGCAACGGCGGCATCATGCAGTACGTCCTGCGGAGCCTGCTCAAGAGCTGACCGATCCCGCGGACGTCATAGGTCCTGGTTGCCATGGGCACCCGAACCTATGACGTCCGACTTGCCGCAGGACGATCGAGGGCACGCGAAGTTGGCGATCACCCTTCTCGCTGGAAGTGTGGCTCCATGATCGTGGCCATCAGTATCAGCCCCTCCGGCTCTCCCGTTGTCCCCGACGACGGAGCCGACCCTGCCGACACCGCCGACACCGCCGATGGCGGTGTCAGTGCGGTCGTGGCCGAGGCCGTCCGTGCGATCCGTGCCTCGGGTCTACCGTGCGAGACCAACGCCATGTTCACGAACATCGAAGGCGACTGGGACGAGGTGATGACGGCTGTCAAACGCGCCGTCGACGTCGTCGCCGAGCGTTACCCAAGGGTCGGGTTGGTGCTCAAGGCCGATATCCGCCCCGGGTACGACGGACAGCTGACCGCTAAGGTGCAGCGCGTCGAGGAGCATCTGCGTGAGCGGTGAGGTCACCGTCCGGCGAGCCGAGATCGAGGAGGCACTGGGATATCGAGGAGGCACTGGGATGAAGTCCGAGACACGCACCTACCGCACCGGCGGCGACGAGGTGGTCCTCGACATCACCCGTGACTGTGCCGAGTTCGTCGCCGGCGAGGGCGACGGGCTGCTCCAGGTGTTCGTCCCGCACGCGACCCTCGGGATCGTGATCATCGAGACCGGCGCGGGGTCCGACGACGACCTGCTCGATGCGCTGGGCGACCTGCTCCCGACCGACGACCGCTGGCGGCACCGCCACGGGTCGAAGGGGCACGGGCGGTCCCACGTGATGCCGGCCCTCGTCCCGCCGTACGCGACGGTGCCAGTGCTGGACGGGAGCCTGGCGCTCGGGACCTGGCAGAGCATCTGTCTCGTCGACCTGAACGTGGACAACCCCGACCGGCAGGTGCGGTTCTCCTTCCTGGCGGGTTGACGGTGTGACCCCCGGTCCGGGACGTCCCCCTACAACCGGATCAGGTATGCCGTGCTCCTGCTCGCCGCACCTTGGGCTGGGCCGCGCGCGTGGCAGGCTGGACGCATGACGACGCGTGAGCAGCCCTGGTCCGACGATGACCCCGCGTCGGGGAGGATCGTGCTGCTCACCCGCAACCCGATCGCCGAGGCCATCGAGTCCATTGCGACGACGGTGGGACGTCCGGTCACCGTTATCGAGCAGGATGACGAGGGCGCGGGCGTCGCGAAGTTGGCACAGCTCGCGCTCCGCGAGGGCGACGCGGTGGTGCTCTGCGACCACGACGCCCCCGATGTCCCCGAGGCGATGCGTGCCGCGCTCGCCTCACCCGCGTCGTACGTCGCGATGATGGCCAGCCGGCGACGGGCCGAGGGTCTGCTCGACCAGCTGACGCAGGAGGGTGTGCCCGGCCTGGAGAAGCTGCACGTGCCGGCCGGACTGAACACTGGTGGCAAGGCGCCGGGGGAGATCGCGCTCTCGGTGGTCGCCGAGGTCGTGGCCTGTTCCTACAATCGCGACGGCGGGTCGATGGGCCGCTCCTGAGGCGTCAGCCCTCCTCGCCTGCCCGGCGCAGGCAGAACAGGCGGACCGCGTCGTCGTCGACCTTGCGGGCGAGCTCCCGGTAGCGTCCCGCAGCCTCGTCGCGACGTCCGGAGCGCCAGCACAGGTCAGCCAGGGCGAACGCCGCATCCCTCCTGGCGTAGGACGGCCCCTCGTTCGCCAGCCGCTGGAGACCGTGCTCGACCGGGGTCAGGTCCGCGTCTTCGGCCAGGACCAACTGTGCCTGCGCAGCCAGACGGGCAACGTCCACGGCCGGTGAGGGCCAGAGCCGCGCCAGCCCCTCGTAGAGCAGCACGATCTGCGTCCAATCGGTCTGCTCGAGGGTCGGCGCCACGCTGTGCAGCCCGGAGATCGCAGCCTCGAGCGCGAACCGGCCTTCGCGCCGAGCGGCGACTGCGGCGTCGGCCAGCCCCCCGCGCAGCAGGCCCGGATCCCACGTGGAGCGATCCACCTCGTCCAGCGTCAGGGAAACCCCCTGGGCGTCGACGCG
>JBDSXU010000431.1:0-4425 GCA_039926005.1 Marmoricola sp. | reverse complement strand
GGGGTCGTGGTAGATCGCGACCGGGTTCTCACCGAACCCGCGAGGCGGCTGGATGAGGAGTACGACGTTGCCGGCCTGGATCGTGGCAAGGACGATCTCCCCACTGTCGTTGACGAAGAGCTTGCCGGGCGCCTCCCCCCAGGCCTCGGTGATCGCACCCGTCAGGTCGTCGGGAAGTTCGGCGGTCCAGCGCGCGTAGTCGTCGGCGGAGATCCGCACGTGGCTCTCGTTGAGCTGCGCGGACGTCAGCCACTCCTCGTCCTGGCCACCGGCCGCGATCAGCGCATGGATCAGGGTGTCACCTGCGACGGTGTCGTCGTCCTCCTCGAGGCCGGGGATCGCACCCACGGCGCCGAGGTCGTAGCCCGCGTCGCGCATCCGGCGCAGCAGCCTGATCGTGGAGACCGGGGTGTCGAGCCCGACGGCGTTGCCGACGCGGGAGTGCTTGGTGGGGTACGCCGAGAGCATCAGCGCGACCTTGCGCTCGCTCGTCGGGAGGTGACGCAGCCTGGCGTGGTTGACCGCGATCCCGGCCACCCGGGCACAGCGCTCCGGGTCGGCGACGTAACGCGGCAGCCCGTCCTCGTCGATCTCCTTGAACGAGAACGGCGACGTGATGATCCGGCCGTCGAACTCGGGGATGGCGATCTGGCTGGCAGAGTCGAGCGGCGTCACGCCTTCGGAGGACGCCTCCCACTCGGCGCGGCTACTGGTCAGGCACAGGCCCTGGAGGATCGGGATGTCCAGCGCCTCCATGCGCTTCACGTCCCAGGCCTCGTCCTCACCGCCGGCGCCGGCCGTGGCCGGTTGGCTGCCGCCGGCCGCGAGCACCGTCACGACGAGCGCATCCAGCGTCTCGAGGGCGTCGTAGAGCGAGTCGGGTGCGGAGCGAAGGGAGGAGGAGAAGATGGGTACGCCGACTGCCTCGCCCGTGGCGTCGATCGCGTCGGCCAGCGCATGCGCGAAGCCGACGTTCCCGCTGGCCTGGTGGGCGCGGTAGAAGAGCACCCCGACACGCGGCAGGCCCGAACGCTCCTCGACAACCGGGGTTCGCTCGAGCCACCCCCACGCCGGTATCTCGTACGGCGCCTCGAACCCCTCACCGGTGAGCAGCACGGTGTCGGAGAGGAACGCGTGCAGCTGCGCGAGGTTGGACGGGCCACCCTGCGCCAGGTAGCGATGCGCCTGTGCCGCAACGCCGATCGGCACCGACGACATCTCCATCAGCTCGGCGCTGGGCTGCTGCTCCCCACCCAGCACGACCATCGGCATACCGGTCTCACGGATCCGGGCGAAGCCCGAACAGAGGTCCTGGGGCGAACCCAGGATGCGACCGACCACGAGGTCGGAACCCTCGATGACCTGCGCCATCGACTGGTGTCCCGGCCTGGCCGGGTTGGCCCAGACGTAGTCAGCGCCCGAGGCGCGCGCCGAGAGCAGGTCGGTGTCGGAGGTGGACAGCAGTGCGATCTTCATGTTTCTCCCTAGGGGTTCTCGCCCCTCGTCGGCGGAGGTCCCGCGGCCAGTGTCTGGCTGAGCCGACCCCAACCCGGGATCGGCATCACAGTGGCGGAACCGCCCCGGAATCGCCGGGTTCCTGTTCCACGAGACGTGCCCGCCCAGAGTAGACGAGAGATTCCGGGAGTCGAGGCAGAGGCATCGGGCTATTCGGGTTCCTGGGTACGCCGGACCCGCGGCAACCGCTTCGACTCGACCGTCCGCCCGCCGACGAGGTGCTCGGAGGCGATCAGGCGAGCGGCATCCGGGTCGACACCGGAGTACCAGACGTCATCTGGCTGCACGCTGACCACGGGTGCCTGGTTGCAAGGGAACTGGCAGCCGGTGTGGGTGATCAGGACGTCGTCGTCGCCCTGCCCCAGCCGCATCAGCTCGAGGATCAGGGCCTCGGCCGTCAGGTCGGAACCCAGCGCGGTGCAGCGGGGTCCGCGACAGATCAGCACCTGGTGCCGGTGCTCGGTCACGTCCTCCCAGGCCGCCGACTCGAGCCCGGCCTCGGTCCCGGTCACCGGACGGAGCATGCCGAGGACGGCCCGGACCTCGCTCGGTTCCTTGACCAGAGCGGTGCCGACGTCGAGCACCGGGCGCTCACCGGGACGTTCCCGCCACCAGTGCGCAGCGATGCGCCGGAGCCAGGACACGGCCGGGGCCAGGCTGCCGAGGCTGACTCCGACCACGACGATCCGGCCGGCGCCCAGGTCCGCGAGCCGGGTGAGCTCGGCGGACAACGAGGGATCACCGAGCTGGAGGAACGCCACGGAAGCGCCGTGCTCGTGCCCGAGCTCCCGGAGCAGGTCTCGCGCCTGGACCTCACGCGCAGACATTCCCACGAGTACGACCGGATCGGGCACTGGGTCGGGCATCGCTCTCCTTCGGTCCGCTCGAGCGCCGAGCGCTCACCGCTGGAGGTCCGAGCCTAGGGTGAAGCCATGACCGTGCGCATCGGCAGGGACGGCCCGGTCACCGCGGTGACCATCGACCGACCAGAAGCCCGCAACGCGGTGGACGGCCCCACGGCGGGCGAGATCGAGGCACTGCCGCAGACCTGCCTGCGGCAGGACCGGTTGAGCGTGCTGGAGCAGTGGGGGCTCAGCGAGGACGACGCGATGGACATCGAGCTCGGACGCGGGCGCCGGAGCGCGATGTGCGGGCGTGAGTCAAGTCAGTGGGAGCGCACTCGACTCCCCGTCCGTCCAACGGGGAGCCGAGCAATGCGTCGCTATCAGTCGCGGGCGCTGCGCTGAGCGGGGATGACGTCGCCCAGGAGCTCCTTCACCTCAGACTCGCGGTAGCGGCGGTGGCCGCCAAGCGTGCGGATTGCGGAAAGCTTTCCAGCCTTGGCCCAGCGTGTGACCGTCTTCGGGTCCACGCGGAACATTGCTGCCACCTCAGCGGGAGTGAGGAGGGATTCAGTTTCGGTCGGTCGCGTTACCACGGCGCTCCCCTTTGGTACTTGTCTTCTGAGCTCTTTGCTCTGGTCACGAGTGTGCCACCGGCATTGGTAGTAGGAAACATGAAATGTCCGGATTCTTCAAAACGGCAAGAAAACGGGCGATGTAGTCTAGACCAGTGCAGGTCCAGCCTTGACCCACCCACAGAAACCGTGCATTCACCCCAAGTGCGACATTTTGGAGAACCCCATCGCAACCAGCCCGAGCCCCACCCTGTTCGACCAATTCAGCGGCCACGAACAGGTCGTCCTGTGTCGAGATGACCGTAGCGGGCTGCGGGCCCTGATCGCCGTTCACTCGACCGCGCGCGGCCCGGCCCTGGGTGGGACCCGGTTCCATCCCTATGCCAGCGACGCCGAGGCGCTGCGCGACGTGTTGAACCTTTCTCGCGGAATGTCCTACAAAGCCGCCATGGCCGGACTCGATCTCGGTGGCGGCAAGGCCGTCATCATCGGGGACCCGCACACCGAAAAGACCACTGCCCTGCTGCACTCCTACGGACGGTTCGTGCAGTCCCTCGCCGGCCGCTACTACACGGCCTGCGACGTCGGCACCTCCTCCGAGGACATGGACGTGATCGCGGAGCAGTGCAGCTTTGTCACCGGCCGCACGGTGGGGCACGGCGGAGCGGGCGACTCCTCGGTGCTGACGGCGTACGGCGTGTTCCAGGGCATGCGGGCTGCCGCCGAGGCGACCTGGGGTTCACCCACCCTCCGTGGGCGCACGGTCGGCGTCGCCGGAGTGGGGAAGGTCGGCCACCACCTGGTGGAACACCTGCTCGAGGACGGCGCCGAGGTCGTGGTGACAGACGTCCACGAACCCACGGTGAGCCGCGTCACCGAGACCCACCCGGCGGTGCGCACCACGCCGGACACCACGGCCCTGGTCACCTCGGAGCTCGACGTCTACGCGCCCTGCGCGCTCGGCGACGCGCTCACCGACGAAGTGGTCGAGGTCCTGAGCGCCCGGATCGTGTGCGGTGCCGCGAACAACCAGCTTGCCCACCCCGGAGTCGAGAAGCAGCTCGACGACCGCGGGATCCTCTACGCACCCGACTACGTCGTCAATGCCGGAGGGCTGATCCAGGTGGCCGACGAGCTGCACGGCTTCGACTTCGAGCGCGCCCGGGAGCGGGCGAGCCACATCTTCGAGACGACCCGTGAGGTGTTCGCCCTCGCGGTCACCGAGGCAGTGCCACCAGCAGTGGCAGCCGATCGGATCGCCGAGCAGCGGATGTCCGCTGCCAGTGGCGATCGGGGGATCTGGCTGCCCTGAGTCGGCTCAGTCCCGGGGAGAGGAGTCGGAGTAGTCCGACCACTTGTCGTGGTCCTCGGAGTCCTCGACAGGTTCCACCACCCGGTCAACGCGGTCGACCGGGGTCGACTCACTTCCGTGAAGCTCCTGGGCCAGCGATGCGAAGTCCGTCTCGTGAGTGCGGTACTTCAGATCGCGAGCA
>JBDSXU010000430.1:0-12187 GCA_039926005.1 Marmoricola sp. | reverse complement strand
GCTCGAACATGGGCGCGATCTCGAACTGGCCGGGAGCCACCTCGTTGTGCCGCGTCTTGGCCGGGATCCCCAGCTTGAACAGCTCACGCTCGGTGTCCATCATGAAACCGAGCACTCGCTCGGGGATCGCGCCGAAGTAGTGGTCGTCGAACTCCTGGCCCTTGGGCGGCTTCGTGCCGAACAGAGTGCGGCCCGAGTTCAGCAGGTCCGGGCGGGCTAGGAAGAAGTGGCGGTCGATCAGGAAGTACTCCTGCTCGGCGCCGCAGTAGGAGACCACGCGGTCGGGGTCGTGCCCGAACAGGCGCAGGATCCTCTCGGCCTGGTCGGCCATCGCCTGCTGGGCGCGCAGCAGCGGGGTCTTGTGGTCGAGTGCCTCACCGGTCATCGAGACGAAGACGGTGGGGATGCAGAGCGTGTTGCCGTTCGGGTTCTCCAGCACGTACGCCGGGCTGGTGGCATCCCACCCGGTGTAGCCGCGTGCCTCGAAGGTGTTGCGCAGCCCGCCGTTCGGGAAGCTGGACGCATCCGGCTCACCCTGGACCAGGGTCTTCCCGGAGAACTCCGCGAGCGCGGATCCGTCACCGGCCGGCTCGAGGAAGCTGTCGTGCTTCTCGGCGGTCAGGCCGGTGAGCGGGTAGAAGACGTGGGCGTAGTGGGTCGCACCCTTCTCCATCGCCCAGTCCTTCATCGCCGACGCCACGGCGTCCGCCGCGGTCGGATCGAGGGGCGCGGCGTGATCGATGGTCGCCAGGACCGACTTGTAGACCGACCTGGGAAGGCGCTTCTGCATCACGGTCTTGCTGAAAACATTCTCGCCGAAGATCTCGCCCGGGGTCTCGGTGAGCGCGAAGCTCACGGCCGGCGGGACATAGGCCTCGACATCTTTGATCGCCTGCAGACGAACGTTGTTTCCACTCACTGTGAGCATCCCTTTGAACGAAGCCGCGCTGCGCGGCGGTGGAAGATCGACGCCCTGAACCTAGCCACGCTTTTGCACTGGAGGTGTCGGTCGTGTTTCGGCCCGATGAACGCTGTCGCTGGACTGGTCGTGCCCAGGGATTCCGCTCAAACGGACAGAAGCGCATCGATCCGGTCAACCTCGGCAGCCAGTTCGCTCCTCTCGGACCTCGACAGGCGGCGGAAGAGGTCCGTCACCACCCGGCTTCCGCGGACCCACCACAGGCCGGCCATGAAACCGTCGACGAAGATCGTGTGGCCGACTCCTCCGTTGGTGCCTGCCCAGCGTCGGCGGACGTCGAGAGGAACGATGAGGTCGCGGTTGGCGTGCGAGAGCCAGACGTTGTCGTAGGTCCCCAGCATCCTCAGCGGCGCGGGCACATCGCCGTCGGCGTACGCCGCGCCCGGGACGTCGTAGCGACGCTTGCCGTCAGCACAGTCGACCACTACGAGCTCGTCTGCCATTTCCGCGAAGACCGGCCCGAGCCTCGTCACCCGGGACCACACGGTCATGTCCGCAGCAGTGGCCGGCCCGAACGCGCGCAGGTAGCGCCGGACGAGCTCGGGCACGTCGACCTCCGTCATCGGTGCTCCGAGATAGCTCTCGACGCTCTGGTAGACGACGCCGCCCGACTGCTTCCACAGTCCCCTCGGGGGGACCTGCACCATCGGCACCCGCTCTCTCGCCGCGTGCGCGAGCGCGCCTGCCGGAACCCCCGTGAAGCTCTCCGCGAGCTGCTCGCCCAGCTCCTTCACACGCAGTGGACCTGCCTCCAGCAGCCGTCGGGTGGTGGCGACGAGGTCCTCCGCCGCGATCCCGTGCGCGGGCCTGCTCATCTGGTTCGACGCGCTCTGCTGGTCGAGCATCCGCTGCACCCACTTCCGCAGCGAGAGCGCATCCTCGGGGACCAGCACGTGGATGGTCCCGCGCATGGTGAGGAAGCGGACCGCGTCCTTGCGCTCCAGGGCGTCGGAGAGCTCCATCGGGTCGAAGTCATGGATGCGCGCAGCGAGCGAGAGGTAGGGCGGCAGGTTGTCCTGGGCCTGCAGGCCGACCAGGTGCTCGACCATCTGCAGAGCCGGCATGTGGGTGCGCTCCAGGAGATGCTGCCGCTGCAGCAACGTGCGGTTCAGGTCGCGGAGGCTGAGCACACCGGCAGGGTAGACGGACGGCGGTGCTCAGCGGCTCCCGCCACTAGGCCGGACCCGGGACGGCCCCGATCTGTTGCAGGAGTCCAAGCGTGTCCCAGACCTGCCACGACTCGGCGACCTTGTTCTCGACCACCTGGTGGATGCTGATGGCGTCGACGCTGATGGACTTGCCTGTGGGCGGAATGCCATTGAGCTCATGACTGTGTGTCCCCGTTCCCGTCCAACGCACCACGACGCGATCGCCGGCCGAGAAGATCTCGTCGATCTCCCAGGGCCCCTCGAGACCCTGCTGATAGACGACGACCAGCACCGGCAGCCGCGCCAGACCTCAGCCGAGGACTACGTTGACCAGCTTGGGCGCTCGCACGATGACCTTGCGAACCTGCTTGCCCGCCAGTGCCCGCTGGACAGACACGTCGGCCATCGCCGCTGCCTCCAGGTCGGCCTCGCTGATGTCCGGCGAGACCTCCAGCCGGGCGCGCAGCTTGCCTTGCACCTGGACGACCGCGGTCACGGAGTCCTCGACCAACAGCGCCTCCTCGAGCGCACGCCAGCCGGCGCGGGCGACGGTCGGCTCGTGGCCCAGCCGGGACCACATCTCCTCGGCCGTGTACGGCGCGACCAGCGACAGCAGGATCGCGACCGCCTCGGCAGCTTCGCGTACGGCGGCGTCGTCGGCGCCCGGACCGGAGTCGATCGCCTTGCGGGTCGCGTTCACCAGCTCCATCATCCGGGCGACCATCACGTTGAAGCGGTGCGACTCCACCAGGTGGGCGGCGTCGTGCATCGTCCGATGTGTCACCTTGCGCAGCCCCACGTCGCCACTCTCGGGGGACGTCCCCGGGGCAGACGCCACGTCACCCGACAGGCGCCAGGCACGTTGCAGGACGCGCAGCGAACCGGCCGGCGACATGTCGGCCCAGTCGATGTTGTCCTCGGGCGGGCCGGCGAACACGAGGGTCAGCCGCACCGCGTCCACTCCGAACTCCGCAAGTTGGTCCCCCAGGCTGACGCCGTTGCCCAGCGACTTGCTCATCTTCTTGCCGCCGTTGATCACCACGCCCTGGTTGAGCAGCGCGGTGAACGGCTCCTCGAACTCGACCAGCCCCATGTCGAAGAGGGCCTTGGTGAAGAACCTGCTGTACAGCAGGTGCAACACCGCATGTTCGACGCCGCCGACGTACTGGTCCATCGGCATCCACATGCGCACCAGGTCCTGGTCGAAGGCCTGGGTGTCGTCGTGGGGTGAGCAGTAGCGCAGGAAATACCACGACGAGTCGACGAAGGTGTCCATCGTGTCCGAGTCGCGCTTGGCGGGACCCCCGCACTTCGGGCAGTCCACGTTGACCCAGTCCTCGGCAGCGGCCAGCGGCGAGACACCCTTCGGCTTCAGGTCGGCCCCCATCAACTCCGGCAGCACGACGGGCAGTTGGTCCTCGGGCACGTCGACCTCGCCGTCGACCGGGCAGTGGATCACCGGGATCGGGCAGCCCCAGAAACGCTGGCGAGACAGCAACCAGTCACGCAGCCTGAAGTTCACGGCACCGCGACCGGTCCCGTGCTTCTCCAGGTAGTCGATGATCGAGTGCTTGGCCGTGGCGATGTCCAGCCCGTCCAGTGAGACCTCGTCGTTGGAGGAGTTGATCGCCGGCCCCTGGCCCGTGAACGCCTCCCCGCCGTCGGCCTCGAAGCCCTCCGCAGGCTGAACCGTGCGGATGACGGGCAGATCGAACTTCGTCGCGAAGTCCCAGTCACGCTGGTCCTGCCCGGGGACGGCCATGATTGCGCCTGTGCCGTAGTCGGCCAGGACGTAGTCGGCCGCCCACACGGGCACCTTCTGGCCGTTCACCGGGTTGGTCGCCCAGGCCCCCAGGAACACGCCGGTCTTGGGGCGATCGGTGGACATCCGGTCGATGTCGGAAGCCATCCGGGTCTGCGCCAGGTAGTCGTCGTAGGCCGCCCGCTGCTCCGGCGACACGATCTCCGCAGCCAGCTTCGCGTCGGCCGCGACGACCATGAACGTCGCACCGAACAGCGTGTCCGGCCTGGTCGTGTAGACGCTGATCGTGTGGGTCTCGCCGGAGCCCTCGGTGGTCACCTCGAAGTCGACGTGGGCGCCTTCGGAGCGGCCGATCCAGTTTCGCTGCAGGGTCAGCACGCGCTCGGGCCAGTCCAGGTCGTCCATGTCGTCGAGCAGCCGCTGGGCATAGTCGGTCACCTTGAAGTACCACTGCGTCAGCTCGCGCTTGGTCACCTGGGCACCGCAGCGCTCGCAGAAGCCGTCGACGACCTGCTCGTTGGCCAGCACCGTCTGGTCGTGAGGGCACCAGTTCACCGGGCTCGACTTGCGATAGGCCAGCCCTCGCTTGCGCAGTTGCAGGAACAACCACTGGGTCCAGCGGTAGTACTCCGGGTCGGAGGTGTGCAGCCGGCGCGACCAGTCGAAGCTGACTGCGTACCTGCGGAAGGACTCGGCCTGGGTCTCGATGTTGGCGTAGGTGTAGGTCGCCGGGTGCTCGTTGCGCTGGATCGCCGCGTTCTCCGCGGGCAGTCCGAAGGAGTCCCAGCCGATCGGGTTCATCACCTCGTAGCCGCGCTGCCACCAGTAGCGCGCGATCACGTCGTGCAGCGCGGTGACCTCGGCGTGACCCATGTGCAGGTCGCCGCTGGGATAGGGAAACATCGTCAGCGCGTAGCGCTTCTCGCGGGGGCTGTCGTCGTCGGCGCGGAAGGGGTCCATCTCGTTCCACACCGGCAGCCACCTGGCCTCGGTGGCGTGGACGTCGTAGCCCTGGCTCTCGTCCTGCTCTCTCATGGTCTGGTCTCTCCCAAGTCGTCGTCGGTGGTCCTGCTTTGGCGTGCCCGGGCGCAGAAAAGCCCCTCGAGCACGAGGGGCAGCCACGTGGGGATGTCAGCACCGACGCGGCTAGGAAAGAAGAAGGACCTGCCTCATGAGCCCATCTTACCGCTCCCGGTTCCATTGCCCCGGCAGAGACTCGGGCCTACTGTGCATCGAAGGAGCGACCACGAGTCGGGGTGCCTGCATGCACGAGCTGTCGATTGCGGAGAGCATCGTCGACTCCGTCCTGCAACGGACCGGCGACCGGGCCGTCCACGTCGTACGCGTGCGGATCGGTCGGCTCACGGCCGTGGTCCCCGATGCCCTGCACTTCTGCTTCGAGCTCGCCACCGCGGGCACTCCCCTGGAGGGAGCCCGGCTCGAGGTCGACGAGACCGACGCACGACTGCACTGCCGGAGCTGTGGCGAGGACGTCGTGGTGAGGGACCTGATCCTGCTGTGCGAGTGCGGCAGCGCCGACGTCGACGTGGTCTCAGGTCGCGAGCTGCAGGTCAGCTCGGTGGATGTGGCCTGAAATGGAGATGAGCTGAGATGTGCAGCACGTGTGGCTGCGGCACCGACGAGGTCAGGATCTCCGGTGGCGAGCACGAGCACGCCCAGCCGCACCATCACTCCCATCCGCACGAGGGCCGCACGCACACCCTCGAGCTCGAGGTGGCGGTGCTCGCCCGCAACGACCGCCTCGCCGAGCACAACCGTTCCTGGCTGACCGCGCGGCGGATCCGGGCCATCAACCTGATGAGCTCGCCCGGAGCCGGGAAGACCACCCTGCTCGAGCGGACGATCGCCGAGTCGGACGGCAACGTCTCGGTCGTCGAGGGCGACCAGGAGACTGCCTTCGACGCGGAGCGGATCCGTTCGGCCGGGGCACGCGCGGTGCAGGTCAACACCGGCACCGGCTGCCATCTCGACGCCGACATGGTGCGCCGGGCGATCGAGCAGCTCCGGCCGGAACCATCCGACACGCTGTTCATCGAGAACGTCGGCAACCTGGTCTGCCCGGCCCTGTTCGATCTCGGGGAGGCGCGCAAGGTAGTGGTCATCTCCGTGACGGAGGGCGACGACAAGCCGTTGAAGTACCCGCACATGTTCGCCGTAGCCGACCTCGTCCTGGTGAACAAGATCGACCTGCTGCCCTATGTCGACTTCGACGTGCACAGGCTGGCCCGCGACGCGAACAAGCTGAATCCCGGCCTCGAACTGCTGCCTGTTTCAGCGCGGACCGGGGAGAATTTCACACATTGGTACGAGTGGATCTCAGGAATCTGAACATCTCAAATGTGACCCTTGACACACGTTGGACCTCGGGTACTAGATGGAGATCTGCAACGCGCAAGTGGGCCGAGCAGTTCGGCTCCTGCGTTTGACGAGGGCCCAGACCCCGCCCTGGGAACGGTGGCAGTTATGCCCACAGCCGAAGCGACAGCGGCCGAAGAGACCCTCATCCACGTGCTGTGGATCAACGCAGGTCTCAGTTGCGACGGGGACTCGGTCTCACTGACCGCAGCCACCCAACCCAGCATCGAGGAGATCGCTCTCGGCGCGCTGCCCGGTCTCCCCCGGATAGCGGTGCACTGGCCACTGATCGACTTCGAGTGCGGGCCGCAAGGTGGTGCCGACGACTTTCTCGAGTGGTTCCACAAGGCCGACCGGGGCGAGCTCGAGCCCTTCGTCCTGGTGGTGGAGGGCTCGATCCCCAACGAGGAGCTGCACGACGAGGGCTACTGGTGCGGGTTCGGCAACAACCCCGCCACCGGTCAGCCGATGACCACCAGCGAGTGGCTCGACCGGCTCACCCCGAAGGCGACGGCCGTGGTCGCGGTCGGCACCTGCGCGACGTACGGCGGCATCCACGCGATGGCGGGCAACCCCACCGGCGCCATGGGGGTTCGCGACTACCTCGGCCGGGACTGGAAGTCCAAGGCCAGCATCCCGATCGTGAACGTCCCCGGCTGCCCGATCCAGCCGGACAACCTCTCCGAGACCCTCACTTACCTGCTGTACATGGCCACCGGCCAGGCTCCGATGATCCCGCTCGACGACGAGGGTCGTCCCACCTGGCTCTTCGGCGCCACCGTCCACGAGGGCTGTGACCGTGCGGGCTACTACGAACAGGGCGACTTCGCGACCGAGTACGGCTCGCCGAAGTGCATCGTCAAGCTCGGCTGCTGGGGCCCCGTCGTGAAGTGCAACGTGCCCAAGCGTGGCTGGATGAACGGGATGGGCGGCTGCCCCAACGTCGGCGGCATCTGCATCGGCTGCACGATGCCCGGCTTCCCGGACAAGTTCATGCCGTTCATGGACGAGCCCCCGGGCGGCAAGCTCTCGACAACCGCGGTCGGGTTGTACGGCAGCAGCATCAGGCGCCTTCGCCAGATCACCACGCACACCCTGGACAAGGAACCGAAGTGGCGCACCCCCGGCAAGAAGCTCACCACAGGCGCCACCCGCACCTGGTAGACCCAACCTATCGAGAGGAGCCGGCGGGATGACGTCGACGATTCCAGCGCCGAGCAGCATGCAGGACGGTCCCGACGGACTCACCGCGATGGCCTGGGACCCGATCACCCGGATCGTCGGAAGTCTCGGGATCTACACCAAGATCGACTTCAAGCAGAAGATCGTCGCGGAGTGCAAGAGCACCAGCTCGATCTTCCGCGGCTACTCCATCTTCATGAAGGGCAAGGACCCGCGGGACGCGCACTTCATCACCAGCCGCATCTGCGGGATCTGCGGCGACAACCACGCCACCTGCTCCTGCTACTGCCAGAACATGGCGTACGGCGTGAAGCCGCCCAACCTCGGGGAGTGGATCGTCAACCTGGGCGAGGCCGCGGAGTACATGTTCGACCACAACATCTTCCAGGAGAACCTGGTCGGAGTGGACTACTGCGAGAAGATGGTCGCCGAGACCAACCCGGGCGTGCTCGAGTTGGCCAACCGCACGGAGGCGCCGCACGCGGCCGACCACGGGCACAAGACCATCGGCGACATCATGCGGTCGCTGAACCCCTTCACCGGCGAGTTCTACCGCGAGGCGCTTCAGGTCAGCCGCTGGACCCGCGAGATGTTCTGCCTGATGGAGGGGCGCCACGTCCACCCCTCGACGCTCTACCCCGGTGGCGTGGGCACGGTGGCGACGATCCAGCTGATGACCGACTACATCACCCGGCTGATGCGCTACGTGGAGTTCATGAAGAAGGTCGTGCCCATGCATGACGACCTGTTCGACTTCTTCTACGAAGCCCTCCCCGGCTACGAGGAGGTCGGCAACCGGCGGATCCTGCTCGCCTGCTGGGGATCCTTCCAGGACCCGGAGGTCTGCAACTTCGACTACAAGGACATGACCAGGTGGGGACGCGCGATGTACGTCACCCCCGGTGTCGTCGTGGACGGCAAGCTGGTCACCACCGACCTCGTCGAGATCAACCTCGGCATCCGGATCCTGCTCGGCTCGTCGTACTACGACGACTGGGAGGACCAGGAGATGTTCGTCAGGAAGGACCCGCTCGGCAACGACGTGGACCGGCGGCACCCCTGGAACCAGCACACCAACCCCAAGCCGCAGAAGCGAGACCTCGACAACAAGTACAGCTGGGTGATGTCCCCACGCTGGTTCGACGGCACGGACTACCTCGCCCTCGACACCGGCGGCGGACCGCTGGCCAGGCTCTGGTCGACCGCGCTCGCCGGGCTGGTCGACATCGGCTATGTGCAGGCGACGGGCGAGAGCGTCAAGATCAAGCTGCCCAAGACGATGCTCAAGCCACCGGTCGAGCTCGAGTGGAAGATACCCAGGTGGAGCAACACGCTCGAGCGCAACAGGGCGCGCACCTACTTCCAGGCGTACGCCGCTGCTTGTGCCCTCCACTTCGCTGAGAAGGCGCTGGTGGAGATCCGCGCCGGCCGCACCAAGACGTGGGAGAAGTTCAACGTGCCCGAGGAAGGCATCGGCTGTGGCTTCACCGAGGCGGTACGCGGCGTGCTCAGCCACCACATGGTGATCCGCGACGGCAAGATCGCGAACTACCACCCTTACCCGCCGACGCCCTGGAACGCGAACCCGCGCGACTCCTTCGGGACCCCCGGCCCCTACGAGGACGCCGTGCAGGGCCAGCCGATCTTCGAGGAGAACGACCGGGAGCACTTCAAGGGCATCGACATCATGCGGACCGTCCGGAGCTTCGACCCGTGCCTGCCCTGCGGCGTGCACATGTACCTCGGCGACGGAACCGTGCTCGAGCGTCTGCACTCCCCCACCCAGTCCGTCGGCTCCGAATAGCCGACCCAGAAGACGACGATGCCGCAACCCGTTCCGGAGGCTGCCACGAACACACCCGATCTGCGCGCCATCGGCGAACGGATCGACACGCTCCTCGACGCCAGCTCCTCCGGAGGAGTGGTCGCGCGCGAACGCGCCGAGGAGCTGGTACGCCTGGTCACCGACCTGTACGGCGCCGGCCTGGAGCGGTTGCTCGACATCCTCTACGACGCGGGCCGGCTCGACGAGGAGGCCATCGGTCTGCTGGCCGCGGACGACCTCGTCGCCAGCCTGCTCAGCGTGCACGGCCTGCACCCGCACTCCCTGGAGACGCGGGTCGAACAGGCCCTCGAGAGCGTGCGCCCCTACCTGGGAAGCCACGGGGGTGACGTCGAGCTCATCTCGGTCACCGAGGATGGCGCGGTCCAGCTGCGGCTGCTCGGCAGCTGCGACGGCTGCCCCTCGTCGTCGGTCACCCTCAAGCTCGCGGTGGAGAGCGCCATCGAGAGTGCCGCACCGGAGATCACGGTGATCGATGTGGAGACCCCGACGACCGAGCCGAGCGGGCTGATCCCGGTCGAGTCGTTGCGTTCCCGGCTGGCCGAGGAGCCAGGGCCGCGCGGCGGGGAGTGGCATCCAGTGCCCGAGACGTTGACGCTCGCGTCGGGGGCCGTCCTGGTCGTGCAGGCCGGTGGGACCCCGTTGCTGGTCTGCCGGATCGGCTCCGACCTGTTCGCCTTCGTGGATCGTTGCGCTCGGTGCGACGCGAGCCTGCAGCACGCCGTACTCGCTCGCCGCATGGGCGGTGCCATCGGTGACGCGGTGCTGCGTTGCCCCACCTGCGCGGCCCACTACGACGTACGCCGGGCAGGCCTCTGTCTCGATGACGCCGAGCTGCACCTCGACCCGCTGCCCCTGATCAGCACCCAGGGGACGGTCTCGGTCGCCGTACCGGTGGCCACATGAGCTCGCCGGGCGGTTCCGGGATTCCAAGCGGCTCACCCCTGTCGACGCTGCGCCGGATCACCGGCAACCGGCCCACCGCGGTGCCCGGAGAGCGCTGCGAGATGTGTGCGGAGCCGATCAACGACGAGCACCAGCACGTGGTCAACCTGGAGAGCAGGAGCCTGATGTGCACCTGCCGCGGGTGCTATCTCCTCTTCACCGCCCAGGACGCGAACCTGCGCTACCGGGCGGTGCCCGACCGCTACCTCTCCTTCCCGGACTTCGCCTTCGACCAGGCGGACTGGGACGCGCTGCAGATCCCGGTCGGGCTCGTCTTCGTCTTCCGCAACTCCGTCCAGGACCGGGTGGTCGCGTTCTACCCCAGCCCGGCCGGCGCCACGGAGTCGGAGCTGTCTCTGGACTCCTGGAGCTGGATCGTGGCTGCCAACCCCTTGCTCGACACGGTGCTCCCCGACGTGGAGGCGCTGCTGCTCCGCCGCGAGGAGCGGTCACTCGACACCTTCAGCTGTCACCTCGTGCCGATCGACACCTGCTACGAGCTGGTTGGCACCATGCGCCAGACCTGGCGCGGCTTCGACGGTGGTCAGGAGGCCCGCGGAGCGTTGGACGCGTTCTTCCAAAGGGTCCAGGAGCTCAGCCGTCCCGCAGGCGGACGCCATGGGTGACTACACGTTCTCGGTCCCAGAGATCTTCGCCGAGCCCTACGCCGCCACACCACAGCTCACGGCCCGTGTGCGGATCGAGGAGAGCACCGGGCAAGTGGTGCACGCGATGGCGCTGCGCTGCCAGGTGCGCATCGAACCCCAGCGGCGCGGCTACACCAAGCCCGACGAGATCGGCCTCAGCTCGCTGTTCGGGAACCGGGACCGCTGGAAGGACACGCTGCGGCCGTTCCTGTGGATGCAGTGCAGCACGACGGTGCAGGGCTTCACCGGCGTCACCGAGGCCGACCTGCCACTGCCGTGCACCTATGACTTCGAGGTGGCCGGATCGCGGTTCCTGCACGCGGTCGGCGAGGGCACCATCCCGCTGTGCCTGATGTTCTCGGGGACGATCTTTCTCAAGGGTGGGACCAGCGGTTTCGCGGTCGAGCAGATCCCGTGGGACTGCGACGCCCGCTATGACCTGCCCGTCAGCGTGTGGCAGGACATGATGCGCGCCCACTTCCCCAACCTCGGCTGGATCAAGCTCGACCGCGACGTCCTCGACCAGATCGCGGACTACCGCACGAGGCACGGGCTGACCAGCTGGGAAGAGACCGTCCAGCACCTGCTGGCGAGCGAGAGCGAGGCGCTGCGGTGAACCTCGAGCTCGGTCGCGCCATCGCCGACGCGGTGCTCTACGAGGGCTATCTCCTCTACCCCTACCGGTCCACGTCCAGCAAGAACCAGTCCCGGTGGCAGTTCGGTGTGGTCGGTCCTCCGAGCGCGGCGGAGGCAGGGCTGGGTGAGGCGGCCTCGATGACGATGCAGACCGTGCTCGCCACGCCGCACGACCGGGACGCCGGGTTGGTCGTGCACCTGCGCTTCCTCCAGCTCCAGCGGCGGCAGATCCACGACACCGTCGGGTCAGCTGTCTCCGAGCTGGTCGTCGAGGACACCAGCTGGACCACCTGGGACGAGGCCCTCGAACGGGAGCTGGAGTTCACCTTCTCCCTGGGCGGGCTCGAGGCCGGGAGCACGGTCACGATCCACGTCGATGACAGCTCGGAGTACGAGCCGCTCACACTCTGCGACGGGTCGAACGCCGGTGCCGTCGTACGCCGAACCTGGCCGCTGTCCGCCGAGCTGAGCCTGCGCCTCACACCGCACGCCGGTCGAAGCGTCCTGGAGCTGCAGGTCCGCAACACACACCCCGGCGAGGTCGCTGACAAGGAGACCGCCACGCGCTTCTCGCTGATCGGCACGCACCTGCTCCTCGAGGCCCACGGCGTCGCCTTCGTCTCCATGGTCGACCCACCCGAAGACGCGGCAGAGCTGGTCGCCACCTGC
>JBDSXU010000429.1:0-3507 GCA_039926005.1 Marmoricola sp. | reverse complement strand
AGAACACCGTCTGGGTCATCGGGGTCGGTCAGCCCGGTCCCCGCTACACCGGGCACTCCATGGTCGTGGCCCCGGACGGTGACGTCGTCGTCGAGGCCGGCGAGGAAGCTGCCGTGATCGACGCCGTCATCGACCGCGCTGCGGTCGCCGACGTGCGCCGGACCAACCCTTCGCTGGCGAACCGCCGCATGTGAGGTGCGTTGGTATCCTCCCGGCGTGCGAAGGGTCGAGAAGGAGCCCCGCCGCGTGGCGCCGCCCCGCGGGCCTGACGCGACGCAGGACCTCCCCGCACGCGCAAGATCGCCCCTTGTGGGCCGCGGGCCGTCGGGAGACGAGCAGGCGCCGACACCGTCGACCGGATCTCGCGCGGCGACCGTCGGGCGGGTGGCGTGGGTGCTCCTCGTCGTCGGGCTCGCGGTCGGTCTCGCGGTGATGAGGACCTTCGACGGCCCCACCCTCGTGGAGCAGGCGCTCGCTGCCGCACTCGCCGTGGCCCTCGCCATCGGGCTCGCCTCCCGGAGCGGGACCCAGGTGCTCCTCTTCGCCGCCCTCGCCGCCGTCGTGGGCGTCGGCGCGGTCGTCACCCAATGGGATCCCCTGCTCGCCGGTGCCGCGCTCGGCACCGGGGTGATCGCCGCGTGCCTCGGAGTGGTGGGCACCCGGCCGGCCCCGACCTTGCGTGCTGTGGCGCTCGAGGTCGTGGTCGCGCTGCTCGTTGCCTCGTGCGGTGGACTGGGCGTCGCGGGGTTCGCGGCGGACCTCGACACGGAACGGTTCACCTACACGGTGTTGGGCCTGGCCATGGTGGCGACGGTCGCACTCGTCTATCGGCTCGGCGGCGGACTCCACGGCCTGGGACGACGCGGCCTGATCCTCGGGGCGGCCGCGTTGGTCCTGCTGCTCGTCGTGCTCGTCTACACCGCGGCGCTGACCCGCTACGGGTCTCCTGAGCTGATCCTGCGCGTGCGCTCGGCCCAGCAGTGGACCCGCGACCACCTGGGCGGCGTACCCCATCCGGTCGAGGTCCTCATCGGGATCCCCGCCCTGGCGTGGGGAGTGTCTCTGCGTTCGCGCCGCCGGCAGGGGTGGTGGGTCTGCGCCTTCGGGGTCGCCGCGACCGCCGTGTCAACGAGCCGGCTGCTCGATGTCGGGCTCGCGCCACGTGCGTCGGCACTGGCCGCCGTCTACAGCATCGTTCTCGGCCTGCTGCTGGGATTCGTCGTCATCCGGCTGGAGCGCGTGCTCACCGGGCGGGGAGGTCGGCACGCGCATTCGGAGCAGGCCTCGCGCCGCGAGCCGCCCCGGTTGCAGCCCCTGCACTGAACGGTCCTACGCCGGGTCGCGATCACGGGGTCGACCACTACACTCGGGCACCGGTCCCGAGGTTGAGTAAGTCCGCGGGCCTGGAGGGGTGCCGGAGTGGCCGATCGGAACCGCCTTGAAAGCGGTCGCTGGCAGTGATGTCAGCCGCGGGTTCGAATCCCGCCCCCTCTGCTGACCGAGCGGCGACCAGTGCTGCCTGGGGCTACTCGGAGCCGCCGAGCTCGAGCGAGACGGAGTCGTAGACCAGGTCGTGCACCCGCTGAACATGGTGCTCGAGGTCCCCGAGGAGCCGTTTCACCTCGCACACGATCGTCTCGGGGTCCAGCTTGTCCAGTACGCCTGTCGAGACCGCCATCACGCGCCCCGAAAGCTGGGAGCGGTCGCGGTTGGACAGGTGGGTGCGCGCTGCGAGCCACGCCTCCGGTTGTCGCGGCTGTGGTTGGCTGAGAGCCTCCTTCACCTCGGAGAGCTGCCGCCGCACGTTCCAACGCCACTCGGGCGCCGTGCAGTCATCGGCCAGAATCTGCCGGAGTTCACTGATTGCGGTTTCGAGGGGAGCCATCTCGAACCACCTTCCACGCCTGTCCGTGCACAGATGGGATGTTGAGTGTGACTCAGCTCACCGCGATCCGACAAGAGCCAGTTTTGTCGGATCCCCTGGAGCCGGGTGTAATCGCCCGGTGAGCACCCCGGAAACCGACCCGTCTCGCCTGCCCGGAGTGGGCCCCGTGGACTTCGCGCTGGCGCCGGCGCTTCGCGCCCGCCTCCTCGGCACCGGCCTCGTCGCGATCGGGGTCGTCGTCGTGCTCGGGGTGCTCCTCACCTGGTGGACCGGCCTGTCGTCGGTGTTCGTCTCCGGTCTGGTGGTGCTCGCTGTCGTGGGCGTGCTGATCCTCGGGATGCTGGTCGGCGTACGCCACTGGGTGCTGCGGCTGGACGAACACGGCTACCGCGTGCGCGTCCTGCGCTCGGCCCAGGGATCGGCGCAGGGATCGGCGCAGGCGAGAACGGCGCGCTGGACCGACGTGCTCGACCTGCAGGCGACCACCGCTGCCGGCCCGCGATGCGTCGTGCTCCGCCTCCGGGACGGACGTACGACGGTCCTTCCGGTCGACGCGATCGAAGGCGGACCCACCACGCTCACCGACGCCCTCGCGGCACATCTCGACCGGGGGAACGGCTACCGCCGGTTGCGCTGAGAATTGCCTGCGTGGCGGACCCGATTTTCCGGTACGCCCGGCGATGGGTAACCTGTCCTCTGCTTGTTCGGGGAGGTGTCGCCTAGCCCGGTTTATGGCGCCCGCCTGCTAAGCGGGTTGAGGGTTGTGCCCTCTCGCGGGTTCAAATCCCGCCACCTCCGCAGGCTGACCGCCTCGGGCCCTCACGGGTTCGGGGCGGTTGTATGCATGCCTGAGAAACCTGCATGAACGTGCAATGCACACTCATGAGGTCCACGCGCCTGTTAACCGGGCGACCTCACGGGCACGATTACTCTGCCCCGATGAGAAGGATTCCTCCATGAATCTTCGCCATATTTTCAAGCCCGTTGCCGCCGCCATCCTGGCCGTCGGCCTGTTGAGTTTCGGCGTCGCTCCCGCAGACGCCGCGCCGCTCCACAAGGCGACGACCATGCACACCTGTGACACGGGCTGGGGGTAGAAGTAGACCTTCATGGCAGGCACGACCCTGAGTCGGTCAGCTTTCGGGGGCTGACTCCGGGTCCCTGCTCCCCATGGCGAATCCCAGCTGGAACCTGGTCTCCACGCCGTACTCGTCCTTGAGGGCGGCGACGTAGGAGGCATAGGTCCGAGTGCTCACCCCGACCCGCTTCGCACTGGCGGGATCACTGTGACCTTCGGTGAGCATGCGTACGGTCAACTGGCGCACCTCGGCAGCGATGTCGCTGTCGGAAGCGGGACCGCGCTCGTCGTACTCCCTGGCGCGCTCCCACGAGCGGTCGAAGATGTCGGCGAGGTAGGACACGAGGTTCGGGTCGTGGATCGCCAGTGCTACGTCGGGCGACCCGCCGGGGATCACCGCGAGCCGACGGTCGATGACGATCAGCCGGTTGAAGAACTCGTCGAGCGTGCGCACCTTCGCACCGCGCTCGAGGATCCGCTCGACGTGGTCGCGGGTGGCCCGGCTGCGTCGGGCCGTGTGCTGGTAGAGCGTGCGCATCGTGAC
>JBDSXU010000428.1:0-2451 GCA_039926005.1 Marmoricola sp. | reverse complement strand
GCCGGTGCGGCCAGAGGCCGTCACGATGCCCGCCTCCCTCGCGCCCCTTGACGGTCGCGTGCAGGGTTGACATGGCGTTGTGCTGCGGCCTCCAGCCGAGCACTTCGCGGGCGCGGGTGGTGTCCATGGTCACCGGGATCCTCGCTGTCTGGATCCACGCCGCCTGGGACGGCATCGCGGGAAGCCGCTTCACCAGCTCGGCGGTGACGTCGACGGCGACGTCGGGAACCGGGATGCTGCGCCAGCCCAGCTCACGCGCGAGATCGCTGAAGGTGAACTCCCCGTCGGCGGCGAGGTTGTAGTAGCCCGGGTGGCCCTGGCCCTCCACCGCCTTCACGAGGGCGTCGGCGACGTCGTCGGCGTGCACGATCTGCAGCGGAGTTCCCTGATCCATGATCACGGGACCGGGCTGCGGCAGCTCGTCGAGGAAGGTGCGCAGCACGGTCGGGAGCGCTGAGGGGGTGCCGAAGTAGGGGACGTTGGTGACCAGGGCCGGGGAGTCCGGGCCACCGACGATCGACGGGCGGAACACGTACGCCTCCACCGGGTTGCCCTCGAGAGCCTCCAGCAGCGTGGCCTCGAGCTCGGCTAGCCGGAGTCGGCCCACCCGGCAGCGCAGTAGCGTAGAGACATGGCTGAGTGGCAAGACCTCGAGGCGGTCGACTTCATGCTGGACGGATGCACCACGTGGGCGATCGTGGGGCTTTCCGGTGACCGGAGCCGGACGGCATACCGCATCGCCGCGCTGTTGCAGGGACGTGGCAAGAAGATCGTGCCGATCCACCCGGACGCAAAGACCGTGCTGGGCGAACAGGGCTACCCGACGCTCGCCGACGTACCGTTCGAGATCGACGTGGTCGACGTCTTCCGCCGCTCGGACGCGGCCGGCCAGTTCGCGGACGAGGCCGTGGCCGCGGGCGCCAAGGCCGTCTGGTTCCAGCTCGGCGTCATCGACGAGGCGGCGTTCGACCGCACCGTCGCCGCGGGCGTGCCGATGGTGATGGACACCTGTCCGGCCATCGAGTGGCGCAGGCGGTGAAGCCGGGTGACCTCGAGCCGGGGCGTGATCTCGTCCTGAAATCGGGACCGGGGATCCCCTCCGGGCTCGTGGTGCCCGCGGCGGAGATCCTGGAGCAGTTCTCCAGGTCTTCGGGCCCCGGCGGCCAGTCGGTCAACACCACCGACAGCCGTGTCGAGGTCGTCTTCGACGTATCGGGCTCCACGGCGCTCACCGAGGCGATGCGAGAGCGGGCACTGGGCAACCTCGCCTCGGACCGCATCGTCGTCACCGCCTCCGAGCACCGCTCGCAGCACCGAAACCGGGTCGCGGCCCGCCAACGGCTGGCCGACCGACTGCGCACAGCGCTGGCGCCACCACCGCTCCCGCGGGTGCCGACCAAGCCCACCAGGGGCTCCAGGCGACGTCGCATCGAGGGCAAGAAGCGTCGCTCGCAGATCAAGGCGATGCGGGGCCGCGTGCGGGACTGATCGCCCGGAGAGCTCGCCCGAGAAGAGATGACTCGAAGTATCCATTTGACCTCAACCATGGTTGAGGTTGTTTCCTTGGGACATGACCATGACGGCCCCGGTTCGGACGCAGGAGAGCGCCTTCGACCCAGACCACAGGGCGATAACGCTCGGGCTCCTCGCCCTCGTGACCATGTTCGCCTTCGAGGCGGTGGCCGTCAGCCTGGCGATGCCCAGCGTTGCGCGCGAGCTCAACGGCGAGACGCTCTATCCCATCGCGGTGGTCGGGCTGCTCACCGCGGCGATCGTTGGCATGGTCGTCGGCGGAACCTGGAGCGACGCCCGCGGTCCTGGACTTCCCCTGACTGTGGGCGGCCTCGGGTTCGTCGCCGGCCTGCTGGTATCCGGCTTCGCAGGCACGATGGAGATCTTCGTCGGTGGGCGCCTCCTGCAAGGTCTTGGCTGTGGTGCCGCGCTCACGGCGATGTACGTCGCGGTGGCCGATGCCTACCCAGCGAACCTCCGGACACGGGTGTTCTCACTGTTCGCCACCGCGTGGGTGGTGCCCTCGATCGCCGGACCGTTCATCGCCGGCGCGCTCGTCGACCTGTTCGGCTGGCGCTCGGTCTTCCTCGTCGTGGCGGCGTTCGCCACGTTGAGCACGTTCGTGGTCCGGGCCGCGATGGGCCGACGCCTGGCGGTGCGCGAGTCGACCCTGGTGTGGGGCCGACGTCCGGCGTACGCCGTGATCGCGGCCGTGGGCGTCGTGGCCCTGCACGTGGCCGGTCAGGGCACCGGCCTGCGGACCGGACTGCTCCTCGTAGGTGGCCTGGTGGTCCTGGGGTTCGCGATGGGACCACTGCTGCCAGGAGGTACGGCGCGAGCTGATCGTGGACTCCCGGCAGTCGTGGCCGCGAGCGGCGTGTTCGGCGGCGCCTTCGCGTGCGTCGAGATGTTCCTACCGCTCGTCCTCCAGGACGAGAG
>JBDSXU010000427.1:0-2395 GCA_039926005.1 Marmoricola sp. | reverse complement strand
TGCCCAGGGGATCGGTGAGCGGTCCTTGCCGGTGGCCCCGCTGGCGATGAAGCCACCCCCTGCGACCGTGGCCAGACCGCCGCCGGGTCGGCGTACGACGGGGACGCCGAAGAACGCCGCCGGCCGGGGCTCGAAGCTCTCGTAGTGGTCGAAGAGCCCGGGGACCAGGAGACCGGACCCGGCCGCGACCTCGGTCACGATCGGATCCCCCACGGTGGTCTCGACGCTGCCCGAGCCGCCGGCGTTCCAGAACTCGAGGTCGACCAGGTCGCGCAGGTCGCGGTCGATCTCGCGCCGCCGCTCCTCGAGCTGGGCCACGGAGGCCGACTTCAGCTTGCGTACGACGAGCGAGCGGGCGCGCTGTCCGGGCACGTCGTCGGGGACGCCGGCCACCTGACCCTCGTAGGTCATCACCCCGACCAGTGAGAAGCCCCGCTCGACCACTTCCTGGGCGAACGCGATCACCTCGCTCGAGTCGTGCAGCGGAGATCGCTTGGGGCCGACGTGGGAGCGGCCCAGCCGCAGACCGGCGTCGATGTCGATCGCCACCCGGACACCCCTGGCCTGCCCACACGCCTCGACAAGCGACAGGTGGGCAGGGTTGTCCACCATCAGTGTGACGCCGGCACGTGTCTTCTCCTCGGCGAGCAGGTCACGCAACGCACCGCGATCGACTGTCGGGTAGCCCATGACCACGTCGCTGCTCAGGTCGTTGCGCACCAGCCAGAGCGCCTCGCGCAGTGAGTAGGCCAGGATCCCCGAGAAACCGCGGACCGCGAGGGCACGCTCCAGGAGTGCGGGGACTCGGAGCGACTTGGAGGCCACCCGGACCGGTTTTCGGTTCGCCCGACGTGCGAGATCGGCCGCGTTGGCATCGAAGGCGTCGAGGTCGATGACCACCATCGGGGTCGCGGGGTCCTCGAGCCTGGCGACCGCGGCGTTGAGGCGGCGGGCGAGCTGGTGGCGCGCGGCATCACTGCTCGCCGGTGCGGCGGACACGTTGCTAGATCCCGTGACGCTTCAAGATGGCCTCGATCTCGTCCATGTCATCGGGGTCGTCGTTCCTGGCAGCAGACCGCTTCGGTGGGGATGCCGGTTTTCCTGGGCCTGCGGCCTGCTTGGTGCGCCCACCCTCGACCGCTTTGGCTCGCGCGCCGATCCCGCGTGCACGCAGCACGCCGGAGACGAACCACAGGACCGCAGAGACGCCTGCCACGATGACTCCGAGCCACACGGTGGGGGAGAAGACGAGTCGCGCAGCCCAGTCGAGGACGTCATTGACGATGTTGGCGGCCAGTTTGAGGGTGCCGGTGAGCCAGGCCGCGACCGGGATCAGCGTCCAGGCGAGTCCTCGGAGACCGGCGGCGAGTCCGCGACGCCGGTAGGCGACCCACGTGTACGCCGCCCCGAGGACCGTGAGCACGAGGGCCAGGGCGGCCCACGTGGTGGAGTCGACGGTGACGTTGGCTACCAGGGGCATGGGTCCAGCCTACGTAGGTGGCCCGCAACTGGTCTGGAATGATCGCCCGGGTGCGCTCGATCCCCGATCCAGGTTTTGCCGGCGACGACGGTGGTGTCGATCCCGTCGTGGCTGCCGCGCTGGCGGTCTACGACGCGGCGCTGGAGGCAAAGGCCCCGGATCCGCACCGGGCGGCCCTCGCCGCGCTGCAGGACGCTCGCGTCCTGGTGCCGGTGGTGTCCCTCCTCGGTGAGGTTGCCTACGACGATCAGGGGCTCGCCCACGACAAGACCAGCGACATGGCGTGCGTGCTGATGTCCGGGAGGGACGGCCGCACCGCCCTGCTCGCTTTCACCGGGAGCGCGAGCCTCACGCGCTGGAACTCCGAGGCCAGGCCGGTGCCCGTGGGGCTGCGACAAGCGGCCCGGGCGGCACTCCAGGATGAGGCGTCGGCAGTGCTCCTCGATGTGGCCGGACCCGTGATGTTCGTGGTGGAGAAGGAGGACCTCGGCTCCCTGGCCCAGGGACACCGGCTGGTCCGGGTCCAGGAACGCTGGGCCTGGGTCTCGCCCGGGCTGACTCCTGGGTGAATACCGGCAGACTCCCGGCCGAACCGGCGCGATGTGCGTAAAGCAGCCGCGCCTTGTACTCTCGTGCGTGACCGATCAGTCATGCCCGTGAGGGTGTGGATGATCTGACAAGCGGAGGCCTCCTCCCACCCGCATCGACCGTCTCTGTCAGATTCTTGGCAACAGGTCGTCGGGTCTTGGTCAAAGAGCAGGGCGATGAGTCTCGTCATACCTTCTCGACGACTTGGGGCTTCCGTGCGTGACACGGAGGCCCTTCTCCATGTCGGGGCAGAAATGCGCCACATGGGTTGTTCTCCGAGGGTCAGTCATGAAGACCACCACAGGAGGACACATCAGCACCGAGCTG
>JBDSXU010000426.1:0-3242 GCA_039926005.1 Marmoricola sp. | reverse complement strand
CGGAGGATGCCCTGACCTTCGTGCAGTCCGGCATCCGCCAGATGCCACAGCGCTACGCCGTGCGGGTGCTCGTCGGCGGTGACCCGGACCCGGTGGTCCGCGCCGTCGGACACTGGGGGACGGTCGAGCCCGATCCCGACCGGGGCGGCTGCGTGCTCACGATGAACGTCGACTCGCTGCAATGGCCGATGATGGTGCTCGCCCAGATCGAGGCCGACTTCGAGGTCGAGTCGCCGCCGGAGCTACGCACCCTGTTGGGTTCCACGGCGCAACGGTTCGCCCGGGCCACCAGCTAGCGTGATCGAGTGCCCACCCACCTCCAGCCCCAGGACCCGGCCGCGGTCGCGGAGGCCCTCGCGCGCGAGGAGATGACCCGGGCCGACCTGTTGCTGCTGAGCAAGCACTTCCTCGCGATGCTCTCGATCAAGGCGCCGGGGCGGTCGGTGGAGGTGCGGGTGCCGCCGTACGCCGCTGCGCAGGTGATCCCGGGCGTCCGCCACACGAGGGGTACGCCGCCTGCCGTGATCGAGCTCGACGGCGCCACATGGGTCGCCCTTGCCACCGGCCGGGTCACGTGGGCCGACGCCGTGTCCGAGGGCAGGATCCGGGCCTCAGGGGAGAGAGCGGATCTGACGCCCTACCTGCCGATCACCCACGACGTCGCAACCGCCTAGGCTCGACTCATGGACGTCGACGAGCTGCGCTCTCGGGTGAGTGCCGAGCTTCCGCGGATCCGGCAGGACCTCGAGGCGCTGGTGCGCATCGAGTCGGTCAGCGCCGATCCCGCACGGGCCGGCGAGGTCCAGCGCAGTGCCGAGGCGGTGGCCGAACTGTTCCGCGCCGAGGACTTCCAGGACGTCAGGATCGTCAGCGCCTGTGAGGACGGCCGGGCGCCCGCCGTGCTCGCCCGGAAACCGGCACCCGAGGGCCGGCCGACCGTGCTCCTCTATGCCCACCACGACGTCCAGCCGGAGAACGACCATGCCGAGTGGGACTCGCCACCGTTCGAGCCGACCGAGCGTGACGGCCGCCTCTACGGTCGCGGCGCCGCCGACGACAAGGCCGGGATCGCTGCACACCTGGCGGCCATCCGGGCACTGGGCGACGATCTCGACGTGGGCGTCACGATGTTCGTCGAGGGCGAGGAAGAGGTCGGGTCCGACACGCTTCCCGAGCTGCTGAAGCAGCACAAGGACTACTTGTCTGCCGACGTGATCGTGATCGCGGACTCCGGCAACTGGGACATCGGGGTGCCGGCCCTGACGACCAGCCTTCGCGGCCTGGTGCGGGTCGACATCGGCGTACGCACGCTCACCCATGCTGTGCACTCCGGCATGTGGGGTGGCCTGGTGCCCGATGCGCTGATGGTGCTGAGTCGGGTGATCGCGAGCCTCCACGACGACGAGGGCAGCGTGGCCGTAGCCGGCCTGCACTCCGGCCCGGCCGACGACGTGGACTACCCGAAGGAGCGGCTGATTGCCGAGTCGGGCGTCGCGCCCGGCGTGGAGTTCATCGGTTCGGGCACGTCGGTCGAGCGGCTGTGGACCAAGCCGTCGCTCACGATCACCGGGCTGGACGCGCCGAAGGTCGACGGCGCCAGCAACACCCTCGCCGCCAGCGCGCGTGCCAAGATCTCGCTGCGTGTCGCCCCCGGTGACACCTGCGCGAACGCACTCGAGTGCCTGCGTGCCCACGTCGAGGCCAACGTCCCCTGGGGTGCCGAGCTGACCTTCACCGTCGTCGACACCGGCGAGCCCACCCTGGTCGAGGCGACCGGGCCGGCGTACGACGCAGCGCGGAACGCCTTCACCGAGGCCTGGGACGGCGTCCGACCGGTCGACATGGGCGTTGGCGGCTCGATCCCGTTCATCGCGGAGTTCCTGGAGAGCTTTCCCGAGGCGAGCGTGCTCGTCACCGGCGTCGAGGACCCGGACACCCGCGCGCACGGCGCCAACGAGGGGCTGCACCTGGCCGAGTTCGAACGGGTCTGCCTGGCCGAGGCCCTGCTACTGGTCAACCTCGCGGGCTGACCCATGGCACAGCAACCAGTTCCGGAGGAGGCACTGTCCACCGACGCCGTCCTTGAGCTGCTCAAGTCGGTCGCGGACGAGGTGATCAGGCCCCGCTTCCGCAGCTTGTCGGACTCGCAGATCGACGAGAAGAGGCCCGGTGACCTGGTGACGGTGGCCGACCGGGAAGCCGAGGAGCTGATCACCCAGGCCCTGCTCGAGGCCTACCCCGACGCGGTGGTGCTCGGCGAGGAGGCGTACGCCGGGACACCGGACCTGTTGCCCCGTTTCCGTGCGGCCGATCACGGCTTCACCGTCGACCCGGTCGACGGCACGAAGAACTTCGTCCACGGCTCGCCCGACTACGCGGTGATGGTGGCCGAGGTCATCGACGGCGAGACCGTCCGTGGGTGGATCTGGCAGCCCGAGCACGAGGCCGCCTGGGTTGCCGAGCGCGGTCGCGGCGTACGACGCAACGGCGAGCCGATCCACCGTCAGCCTGCGGGCGACCAGCCGCAGGGAGCAACGTCGATCTGGTCACGGCGCGGTCGCCAGCCCAACGGGCTCCCCGCGTTGATCGGCTCGTGGGTCTGCTGCGGCGTGGACTACCCAAAGCTGATTGAGGGCGAGGCCGCCTACGTGCTCTACGGGCACACCAACCCGTGGGACCACCTGCCCGGGACGTTGATGGTTCGTGAGGCCGGGGGCGCTGCGGCCCACCGTGACGGCACGCCGTACTCCGCGCGGTCCACGTCCAGTGGTCTGGTCGTTGCCTCAGATGCGGCCACTCTTGAGCGCGCTCTGACCGCATGTGTGGACCTCTGGCCGAAGTAGCCCGAAAGGACGCTGCGCAGGTTTCGGACTCACTGCCGCCGACTCCGCTTGTAACGCGGGGTTCAGGTTGCTGAGTGCCCTCCTGGGGGAGGCCTCAGTAGCGCGAACCCCGCGTTACAAGCGGGAACGGGGGGTGCGACTCTGTGAGACGTGCCACCGAAGAAGAAGAAGCCCAAGAAACCTGTGGAGCAGCCCGCGTTGCTCCGGGTGCGTGATCTCGTACGCCGGTTCGGCGAGGTCGACGTCGTCAACGGGCTCGATCTCGACGTCATTGCCGGCTCCGCGGTCGCGCTGGTCGGGCGCAACGGCGCCGGCAAGTCCACGGTGCTCCGGTGCATCACCGGCGCCGACAAGCCCACCTCGGGGACGATCGAGCTCGACGGCCAGGAGATGGACGAG
>JBDSXU010000425.1:0-5595 GCA_039926005.1 Marmoricola sp. | reverse complement strand
CGCACCCAGTCGTCGGTCGGCCACCACCGTGACACCTCCCACAGCGCGGTAATTAGGCTCATCCCATGGATGCAGAGGGACGGGTCGCGTTGCTTGCCGGTGCCTCGGGGCTGGTCGGCAGTCACCTCTTGCGGCAGCTGCTGGAGGATCCACGTTGGGACCGCGTGGTCAGCGTGGGTCGCCGGGAGGTCGACGTACGGGACGAGAAGCTGGAACAGCGCGTGGTGAGACTCTCAGACATCGGTGAGCTCCCGCCGGTGGACGACGTCTTCTCCGCCCTGGGCACCACGATCAAGAAGGCGGGGAGTCAGGACGCCTTCCGGGCCGTCGACCACGACGCGGTGGTGGCGCTGGCCCGGGCCGCCCGGGTCGCGGGAGCTGAAAGCTTCCTGCACGTGACCTCCATGGGGTCCGACGCGGGAGCCCGAGTCTTCTACACCCGGGTCAAGGGTGAGACCGAGCGTGACGTGGCGAGCGTGGGGATCCCGATGACCGTGGCCTTCCGCCCCTCGATCATCGACGGCGAGCGCCACGAGTCCCGGCGGGGCGAGCACGTCGGGCTGCTGGTGATGCGAGCGCTCTCACCCGTGCTCGGCAGGTTCCGGCCCACCCATGCGGCGGACGTGGCCGCAGCGATGCTCGCCGAAGCCGGTAGTGGCCAGCCGGGGACACGGACGATCGGACCCGGTGAGATCACCCGGCTGGCTCGCTGATGGCTGACCACGGTGACGTGCTGCTGGCGCGCTGGAGCCCCGCGTCCTGGGACCCGGAGCATGAGTTGGCACCCGAGGCGGTCGACCACCTGATCGAGGCCGCCCGATGGTCGCCCTCCGCGGGCAACTCGCAGCCGTGGTCCTTCGTGACCGCCCGCCGGAGGGAGGCAATCCACGGCCGGTTGGTGCCGCTCCTCGCCCCCAGCACTCGGAGATGGGCCCCGGCCGCTTCGCTGCTCGTGGTCAACCTCTGCCACCGGTTCGTCGAGGGAACCGACTGGGACTACTCCGAGTTCGCCGAGTATGACCTCGGCCAGTCCGTCGCCTACATGACGATCCAGGCCCAGGGCATGGGCCTCTACTCACGTCAGTTCCGGGGCTTCGACCGCGACGCGGTCGAGCGGGAGCTCGACCTCCCGGGGCACTGGGTGGCGATGACCATGACGGCGTTCGGACGCCCCGTGCCCGGGTCCGCGCCGACCGCCCGCGAGAGACGCCCCCGGCACGACCTGGTGTGGCCGCCCGCCACGCCTGACGACGATTTGGGCGGCGACACCGCACGCTGATATCGTCTCCCTTCGTGTCTGGACTCGGTCCGGACGCCCCCGAATCTGATCTCCACACCAAATGAGGCGAGCCTGCAGTGGCGAACATCAAGTCCCAGATCAAGCGCAACCGGCAGAACGACACCGCTCACGAGCGCAACAAGGCCGTGAAGTCCGCGCTCAAGACGGCCGTGCGCAAGTTCCGTGAGGCCGCCGAGACCGGAGACGCCGACCAGGCCAAGGCCGCTGGCCTCGACGCCGCCAAGCGCCTCGACAAGGCCGCCTCCAAGGGCGTCATCCACAAGAACCAGGCCGCCAACCGCAAGTCGGCGATCAACAAGCAGGTCTCCTCACTCTGAGGCCAGCCCAACGCAACAGGCGTCGTACCCCGCGGGGTTCGGCGCCTTTCTGCTGTCCCGTCAGCGCGAGGGGCGCGCCCGGACGACGTCGAGCACCATCTTCTCCAGGGCATACGCCGGATCGCTGGCCTGGCCCTTCACGTCGGCGTCCGCCCGCGCCACCGACCTGATCGCACGGCCGAGGCCGTCGTCGTCCCAGCCGTGGGACTGGCGACGCAGGGTGTCGAGCTTCCAGGCGGGCACACCGACCTCGCGCATCAGGTCGTTGTTGCGCATCCCCCGGGGTGCCGACATGAACCTGGCCAGGCTGCGCAGCCCGCCGGCCATCGCGCTGGTGACGAGCACCGGCGCGGTGCCGCGATCAAGGGCCCAGCGCAGCTCCTCGAGCGCCTTGGCGGTGTGGCCGTAGATCGTGTGGTCGGCCACGGCGAACGACTTCGCCTCGGCCCGGCCGCCGAAGTACTTCTTCACCATCTCGACCGTGAGTGGCTGACCCGCGAAGTCGTCGGCCAGCTGGGTGGCCGCGGCGGAGAGTGAGCGCAGGTCCTGTCCGACGGCCTGGATCAGGAAGTCGGCGGCATCCGGCTCGATGCGAACCGAGCGCGCCCGCAGCTGGTTGACCACGAACCCCGGGAACTCACGCGCGGTCAGCGGCACGGACTTCACTTCGGTCACGGCCGCCAGCTTGCGCAGCTTGGTGAGCAGGCCGCTGCCCTTCTGTCCGCCGCTGTGGGCGAGCACGAGCGCGACGTCGTCGGCCGGAGCTGCGGCGTAGTCGAGCAGACCTTGGCCCGAATCCTCGGGAAGGTCCTCGAGGCGGCGTACGACGACGCAGCGGGTGGTGGAGAACAGCGAGGGCGCGGCCAGGTCGCCCAGCGTCGCCATCGTCAGCGACGCCGCCGAGGTCTCGGAGAACTCCGCTTCCGCATCGTGGTGGCGCACTGCGGTGCGGACCCCGGCGATGGCGCCCTCCCCGAGGAACTCCTCGGGACCGGTGATCAGCGTGATCCGGCCGAGCACGTCCTGCGGCTGCGGATTGACCATGCCCGCACCTTCTCACGCGCTCCGGACAGGCATCGCTGCGAGGGTCAGCGAGCCAACCACGAGCGTGCGGCAAGGGCCACCGACCCAGATATCACCCACGTCGTCGGTTCTGATGGTGACCCGCCCGTCGCGACCCATCACCGTGCCCTGACGAGCCACGTAGTTCGCCGGCACGTGGCCCCCGCGGGTGAGCCACACGGCGAAGCCTGCGTTCAGGCTCCCAGTCACCGGATCCTCCGGCACGGCGTACGACGGACAGAACGCCCGCACCTCGTAGTCGGCGCCGATCGACCCGCGCAAGTTTGCGTCATGCGGTCCGATGATGCCGATCTCGAGTCCTCGCATCGTAACGAAGTCGGGTCTCAGGGCAACCACGTCGTCGGCACTGACCAGCTGCAGCCCCAGCCAACCGGGCCCGTTGTCGATCCAGTTGGAGCGCACCACGCGGCTCTCGTCGATCCCCAAGGCCCCTACCGCCTGCTTCAGGGTCGCGGCGTCGGCCGCACCCGCGCGCAAGAGGTCGGGCGCCCGGAAGGCCAGGTCCGCATCCTGCCGCTGGAGCTCGACCAGACCAACGCCACACTCCTGCACGATCCGTCCCTCCCTCGCCGGGACGCCGCCCGCACCGAGCCAGGCGTGGGCGCTGCCGAGGGTGGGATGTCCGGCGAACGGCAGCTCTTTGAGGGGTGTGAAGATCCGCAACCGGTAGTCCGCCGACGAGTCCCGGGGCGGCAGCAGGAACGTCGTCTCGGACAGATTGGTCCATCGCGCGAACGCCGCCATCTGCGCGTCATCGAGACCGGTGGCGTCGTGCACCACCGCCACCGGGTTGCCGGTGAGGGGCTCGGACCCGAAGACGTCGACCTGGGAGAAGGAGTACTTCGTCACGGGGCCAACCTCTCACCGACCGCCGGTGCCCTTGCCACGGCTCGCCACGCGCAGCCCGTGGTCCGCGACGACGGCCACGTCACCGTCCCTGTCGGTGCGCGCCACCCGCATCCGAGTCTGGTGCAACAGCGCCATCAGCGACGGAGCGGGGTGGCCGTAGTCGTTGTCGACACCGACCGAGATGACCGCCAACCGGGCTCCGAGTCCACGCACCAGGTCGGGATCCTGCCGGGCACTGCCGTGGTGGGCCACCTTCAAGACGTCGGCCCGTATTCCCCCGGTGGCGCGCCGCAACTGCTCCTGCGAAGTGTTCTCCTCATCGCCCATGAGGAGGAGCCGGAGGCCGTGTGTCTCCAGGAGTAGCACGAGGCTGGCGTCGTTGGGCGGTGACTCCGAGTCCGGCGAGGGCGGTTGCGAGGGCGCGATCACCTGCCAACTGAGTGGACCCAACCGCCTGGTCTCGCCGTACGCCGCCCGCTGCACCGGCACACCGGCCTGGGCCGCGACCTCCTGCACCAGCCGCACGCCCGACATCGGGTCCGCCAGCGAGGTCACCTCGATCGCTCCCACCTGGCGGCCGTGCAGCACCCCCGCGAGCCCGTCGACGTGGTCGGCATGGAAATGGGTCAGCACCACGAGCGGCACCTGGTGGATGCCGAGCCGGCGCAGGCAACGGTCCATTGCCGTCGGATCCGGCCCGGCGTCGACCACGAGCCCGCTGTCGCGACCCGCGTTTAGCACGAGGCCATCACCCTGCCCTACGTCGCAGGCCACCATCACCCATCCCCGGGGCGGCCATCCGGGAGTAGGCAGCGGAACGAGGAGGGCGCACACCATCAGAGCGCCGAGGCTCAGGGTGGTCGTCCGCCGCGCGAGCAGGGCCCCGAGGAAGAGCGACACCACCACACAGAGCAGGGTCAGCGTCGCGACCCCCACCGGACCGGCCGACCATCCGACCGCCGCCCCTGGGAGGCCCGCACACCGTACGGCGACGGTGATGATCCACTGCGCACACCAGACTGCCGGGGTCGCGACCAGCCGACCCAGCGGACCGGACACCAGTCCGAGGACCCCTCCCGCGAGGCCGAGCACCGTGGCCGGGCCGACTGCGGGGGCAGCCAGGAGGTTCGCCACGACGGCGACCAGGCTGACCTGCCCGGAGATGGCGGCCACCAGGGGGGTGCAGGCGATCTGCGCGGCCAGTGGCACGGCCAGCGCCTCAGCCACCCAGCGCGGCATCCAGCGCATCAGCCGGTCGCGCCATCCGGGTGCGAGCCACAGGATCCCGGCGGTGGCCAGTGTCGAGAGCGCGAAACCCAGCGACAGGGCCAACCAGGGGTCGAACAGGAGCAGGAGGAGAACAGCAACGCCGAGCGCCCGGGTGCCCCGCCGCCGGCCGTGATGGCCCATCCCGATCAGCCCGACAGAACCCATGGCCGCCGCGCGCACGACGCTCGGTTCAGTGCGCGCGAGCAACACGAACCCCACGACCCCCACCACGCCGACCGCGACCAGCCCCCGAGCCCGGACTCCTGCCCATCGGGCGAGCAGGAGCAGGCAGCCGACCACCAGGGTCAGGTTGGTGCCCGAGACCGCGAGCAGGTGCGTGAGCCCCGAGGTGCGGAAGGAGTCGCTCAGCTCGGCGGGCATGTTGCCGTCGTCCCCGTCCACCAGGGCCGGCACCAGCGCCCGGGCGCCATGGGGCTGGTGGGTGACCGCGTCGCGGATGGAGGCGCGCAACCGGTCGGCGCCCCGCAGCCACGGACCCGGCCGTGCGACAACCTGCGGTGGCCCGCGCGTGCTCAGCACGCCCGCCAGGTCCCGGGTGGTGGAGCGCTGCAGCCGACCGGAGACCTCCAACCGCGACCCAGGACTCAGCCGTTGCCAGCGCTGGTCGGCGATCAGCAGCACCGGAGCGCGGACGCGGTGACGATAACCGCGGCCCGTCAGGCTCTCGGTGCGAGCCCGGAGGACGACGTACTCCTCGAAACGGCCGCGACGCAGCACCGGGTCGGACGTCACCACGACCCGCGCATCCACGGCCGC
>JBDSXU010000424.1:0-3890 GCA_039926005.1 Marmoricola sp. | reverse complement strand
GCCAGACCCGGGTTGGCCGCGATGAACGCCTCCATCGGCGCCGGGTAGCCGGCCACGATGACGACGAGGTCCTCGCGCCGGTCCTCCATCTCCTTGACCAGCGTGTCGACCGCCTCCTGGCCGTACTGGTCCCCGCTGGAACCGGTGCCGGCCAGGCTGTAGGCCTCGTCGATGAACAGGACCCCACCGGCGGCGGAGGCGACGACGTCGGCGGTCTTGGTCGCCGTCTGGCCGAGGTAGCCGGCCACCAGCTCCGAGCGGTCGACCTCCACGAGCTGACCGCGGGAGAGCAGCTCCAGGGCGTGGTAGATGCCGCTGACCAACCGGGCCACGGTCGTCTTCCCGGTGCCCGGGTTGCCGGTGAAGACCAGGTGCCGGGTGATCGTGGGGCTCTTCAGGCCGGCCTCGCCGCGCAGCTTCTCTACGCGGAGTACGGCGACCTGGCGGTGGACCTCGCGCTTGACCTGGTGCAGACCGATCAGTGCGTCGAGCTCGGCCAGCAGCTCCTCGAGGCTCTTCTCCGGCTTGGTGGGAGTCGCCGCGGGGGGAGTCGCCCCGGTGGGAGTCGCCTCAGCCGGTGCCGCTGTCGCCGCGTACTCGTCGGCAGGTGGAGCGGGCTCCTGACCGGTCGGTGCCCGGGGTGCACTGGCGCCGTTGACGGCCACGACGCCGAGCTGGGCGGCGGCCGCGACGGAGGCGTTGCCGATCACCCGCATCGTCGGCTCGCCCAGCTCGCAGGCGGCCGAGGCGACCTCCGCAAGGCTCCTCGCGTAGTCCGCGGCAAGGGGCGAGCCCTGCGCGGCCAGGGAGCTCAGGGTCGCGGTCGGTGAGTCCCGCCACCGGCGGCCTCGGCTCGCTGCGTCGAAGAAGTCCTGGGTCGTGGCTGCGTCGCCTGCCGCGTTCGCCCAGTCGGCTGCTGCCCGCGGCGCGGACTCCGCCACCGCCGCGGCGAGGGCCAGTCCTTCGGCTCGCGCGGACTCGGCGTCGGCCCCGGCGCAAGCCGCGATCCTGGCCAGACCGGCGATCGCCTCGGCCAGCGTGAGCGTCCCGGGAGGGCGCCCGTGAGACAGGGGAGTGGCCCGCTTGGTGCCCTCACCCATCAGGCGTCCTGACCGGCGGGGGGCTGCAGCGGTCCAGATCCGACGTTGAGCGCGCCACCGGTCGAGGCGGCACCGAACTTCTCCTGGAGGAACCGGCCGTGGGCGACCAGGGCCGCCGCGTCGTCGCGACACACGGCGTCGAAGACCTTGTCCATCGTGGAGGCGAGCAGGTCGAGCTGGTCGATGAGCACCATCAGCGAGGACTTGCCCCGGTCGACAGGCCGGCTGTCGGCGAACTGCCGCGGAAGCCGCAGGTAGCCGGCGACTGCCTCCGGGAGGTAGTCAGTCGCCGTCGCCATCACGGAGTAGGCCTGGGCGCTGCCCAGTCCGAGGCTGGTGAGCCGGGGGATCGTGTCGCGGACGACCCGGTCGACGCGGCGCACGCGGGAGGCGACGGGTGCGGGGACGGCCCCAGCGGCCACCAGCGCCTCGACCCGCGCCAGGGAGGCGAGCAGGTCGTCACTGGTCGGCACGGCGGGCGCGGTGAACTCGGTGCGCACCCCTTGCACACCGCGTCCGAAGAGGCGGCCGAAGAAACCACCCGACATGGCGCCCACTATCCCTTGCAGCGCATGGTCGGCGCAGGGCTCACGGCGAACTGCCGAGGTCGAGCGAACCGTGCTGCACCTGGGGGTCCTGCCGCTCGACGCGCTCGAGGTAGGACCGGGACTTGGTCACCTCGGTCTCCAGGGTGCCGATGGTCGCGGCCATGGTGTCCAGGGCCTGAACCTTGAAGGCGTCGATCGCGTCCATGGTCGCGTAGATGTTCGCGAATGCGGCCTGAAGCTGCGGCAGTCCCACCGTGGCCGAGGCCGCCTGCTCCTGGATCCGGACGGAGTTGTCGCGCAGCATCTCGCTGGTGCGCTCGATCATTCCGGACGTGGTCGTGTTCAGGGCCGTGATCTGGTCGAGGACGAGCTTCTGGTTGCCCAGCGCCTGGGCGACGATGACCGCGGTGCGCAGGGCGGAGATCGTCGTGGTGGAGGCGCGGTCGACGCCCTTGATCAGCTCGATGTTGTTCTTGATGACGATGTCGATCGCCAGGTAGTTCTGGATCGAGACCGCGAGCTGGGTCAGCAGGTCCTGGTGCTTCTGCCGGACGTAGAAGAGGACGTCGTCGCGCAATGCGCGAGCCCGCTCGGGATCGGTGGCCTCGAGGTCGGTGATGCCTGCGGCGAGACGCGCGTCGAGACGCTCGGCCACGTAGACGTACTGGTTCAGGCGGGCCATCGCGTCCCACAGGAGCTGCTTCTCCATGTTGAGCGCGGCGTTGTCCTTGCCGAGCTCGTCCTGTCCCTCGCGCAGTGCATGCAGGATGCCGTTGAGGTGGTTCTCGGCCGACTGGTACTTGCGGAAGTAGTCGGTCACGCGGTCCCCGAACGGGATCATGCCGAGGAGCTTCTTGGCTCCCGTGGCCTCCTTGGGGTCGAGGTCCTCGACTGTCCGGCGGAGCTCGAGCAGGGTGGAGCCCACCTTGGATCCCTCGGAGAGGCCACCTTCCTGGAGCGCCTTGACGGGCGACTTCAGCAGCCGGTTGGAGGTCTCGGCTGCCTGGCGGATGTCGGTGTCCCCCATTGTGCGTACGTCGGTGGCCTTGGCGGCGAACTCCGGCGAGCGTGGTGCTGCCTTCAGCAACGAGTCGAGATAGCCGTCCACCTTCGCGTCCAGGCCCGGCAGGGCCGCGGCCTCGACCGCCGGGGCCATCCGGGGTGCCGACGTCGCCGTCACTGCCCGGGGTGGCGCCGGGGCCGTCAACGTCAGGGATGACTCAGCGGCTGCGGGGGGCTGCAGTGGTGCGGGCTGTGCGTCCGTCATCGTGAGTCTCCCTCGTGTGCACCCGGGCGCGGCGCGCTACCCGTGTGATCGTCGCCAAATCTACGCGGTCCCGGGCTGTCAACGGCGGTCGTGATCCGGGAAGATCGCCTCGAGAATCATCGACGCGACCGAGATGACGATCGACCCGAAGAGCGCGACCCAGAAGCCGTCCACGTGGAAGCCGAGACCGACGCTGTCGGCGATCGAGCTCGTCAGCAGCAGCATCAAGGCGTTCACGACGAGCAGCATCAGGCCGAGGGTGAGCACGATGAGTGGAAGCGACAAGAGGTTCACGATCGGTCGCACGAAGGAGGTGATCACTCCGAAGATCGCTCCGACGATCAGTAGCTGCACGACCTTGTTGGTGTCGCTGTCGCCGGTCAGGGTGATGCCCTCGAAGAGCCACACGGCTGCTCCCAGGGCGAGGGCGTTGACGACGAGCCAGGTGAGGAACCGCATGGCCTCAGCGTAGTGGGGGGCGCCTCAGGAGCGGGGGACGCTGATCGCTTCGAGCATCGACGCCTCGGCGCCACCGAGATGTCCGGTCAGCTCGTCCGCAGCGGCGTCGAGGTCGCTCTTCTCCAGCAGGGAGAGGAGGTCGGCGTGGGAGTGGACCTGTTCGACGGCATTGCCTCGGGCCCGGTCGACGTGGGCGAGCGCGAGCCGCACCTCGGCGTGCAGGGACTCGGCGACGGCGACCAGTCGCGCGGAGCCGGTAAGCGCGGAGAGGGCATGGTGGATGTCGAGGTGGGCGGCGGTGAACTCGGTCGCGCTGTAGTCGGTGTCGGTGAGGTCGGAGAACGCCCGCAGGGCCCGGCGTACGTCGTCGCGCAGGGGCTCCGCCGCCTCGTTCCAGCGGCGTACGCCGGCCGTCTCGATGACGACGCGGGCCTGGCACACGTCGCGCACCTGCTCGGGGTCGAGCCGCCTGACCTGGGTGCCCCTGTTCGGGACCCGGTCGGCCAGGCCTTCGGC
>JBDSXU010000423.1:0-1822 GCA_039926005.1 Marmoricola sp. | reverse complement strand
TGGAGGTCGAGGTGTAGGGCTCCGGGAGGAGATCGTCCGGAGCGTGCTCGTCGGTGTGGCACAGGATCAGCCGGGTGCCGGTCAGCACCACGACGGTGATGTGCCGACGGACCTCGTCGCGGTCGATCGTCGGCTCGTGGTGCACCAGGAAGGACGTGACGCTCTCCCCCGAAACCGCCGCCCGGACACCGGCCGAGACCACTTGCGGGTAGTAACCGGTCTTCTCGATCGCGACGACGAGGTCACCGAAGCGGTCGCTGGAAGCTAGGTGGCGCATGGCGTCAGTCTGTCACGCGTCACCGCAGGGCAGCCCCGTGCTGCCGGAGGGCCGCCTGTGGTCAGCCGTGCAGTGTGTCGTCGAGCGGGTCGGTCAGGCGTCGCACGTAGAGGTCCGAGCGCGGCTCGGCCATCGGGTCGAGTCGACCGGTGGCGTGCAGGACACTCACGCCATCGATCGTGGCGTGCACCAGCATCAGGTCGACCTGGCTGACCTGCGGCAGGTCGTTCTTGAGCTGCGCCACCCGCCGGACCAGGTCCTCGACCGCCGCCACGTCGACCTGCTCGCTCCCGCGGTAGCCGAACAGCAGCGGAGCCGCCTTGATGGCCCGGACGGTCTCGGCCGCATCGAGTGCGCTGATCGGCGGGATCCGAAAGACACGGTCTCCCACCAGGTCGGTCAGCGCCCCCGCGATCCCGAACGAGACAGCGGGCCCGAACAACGGGTCCTCGAGTCCGCGGATGGCGACCGGCACACCCGGCGGGGCGGTTCGTTGTACGACGAAGTCGGCGTGGTCGGGGTGGGTGATGATCCCCATCAAGGAGTCCCACGCATCGCGCATCTCCGACTCGTCGTCGATGCCGCGCCACACGTGTGCCTGGTCCGGGCGCTGGCGCAGCCGCTCCGCGGTCCCCTTGAGTACGACGTCCCAGCCGAGCAACTCACCGGCCGCGACCGCCTCCTCGAGGGTGGACACGTGCTCGCGCTCCCACAACTTGATCCCATAGCTGCCCAGGAGCGTCTCCAGCTCGGTGTCGCTCAGGTCATGACCCTCGGGGTGTTGCATGAGCAGCTCGTTGACCTGCCGTTTCGCGGCATCCATGTCGATCTCGTCCAGAACGCCCACGGAGTCGTCGTGCCGCTGCAGCCAGGCGGCGTACTCCACGACGCAGGCGAGCGCCCGGACGGCAGCCTCGACGGCCGGGTAGGAGGGCACCGAACCACGTCCGGCGGTGTGACCCGAGAGGTCCGGCACCCGCAACAGCTCAGGCACTCCCTCGCGACCGAGGAAGGACGAGACCAGTGGCTTGTCGGACTGCTCGCCCACGGCAGCCAGCACGTTCGCGACCTCCTCGCCGCCGGCGTCGAGAGGCGGGATGTAGACGGCCACGACCGCGTCGACGTGCTGGTCGTCTATCGCTGCGTCGAGCGCGTCCTCGAAGTCGTCGGCCGTTGCGTCGGCACCCAGCGCGGTCGCGCTGGTCACGGTGAGACCGCTGGCGGCCGCCGCGTCGACGGCAAGAAGGCCCAAGGCATCGGAGTTGCCCACGATCGCTACCCGGGAACCGGCCGGCAGGGGCTGGTGCGCGAGCAGCTGGGCGACGTCGAACATCTCGTCGAGGGTGTCGACCTGGATGACCCCGGCCTGGCGGAACATCGCGTCGACGGCTTCGGGAGGTGCTGCGATCTGCCGCACGGCGTGGCCCATGGGAACGCCCTGGGTGCTGCGCCCTGACCGCACCGCGATGATCGGCTTGGACCGCGAGACCCGGCGGGCGATCCGCGAGAACTTGCGCGGGTTGCCGATCGACTCGAGGTAGAGCA
>JBDSXU010000422.1:0-3327 GCA_039926005.1 Marmoricola sp. | reverse complement strand
GTGTGTTGCTACGCCAAGCAGGACAAGTTCTGGGTCCAGGGCGCGCCCAACGGTGAGCAGTGGGAGGTCTACACCGTGCTGGAGGACTCCCCGACGTTCTACGCCGAGGGCGCCGACGAAGCCGCATGCTGCGCGACGGACGCCAGCGAGACCGGGAGCTGGCGGGCCCACCTGGCCGCCATGCCCTGACGCGGGTGGAGGCGCAGCCGAACATGCGAATGTGACGCGAGGGGCGCGACCGCCGGACTCCGGCCCCAACAGCGACATTCGCATGTTCGGCGCCGCCAGCGGCTAGTCAAGGCTTGATATCAAATCATATGATTCGCCCGTATTTATTCGTCCGATCACTCGGCCACAAATGCCAAGAAATCTGGTGACATGCTGTTGGGCCGTGCCAAACGGGTGCACACTCAGTCGAGAAGCATCCGGGAGGACAAGATGGACCAGGTGCCAGCCGGTGAGACCTCGAGTGCTGTTTCGAGCCACGACGTGCTTGCCCGCCGTCGGCGCATGCGTGCGCAGGCGCGTGGTCTTCGTCCCGCCGCACCCCCGGAGTCGGACGTGTTCCAGACGCCGCAGTGGCTCGAGCGCTCGTTCGTGCTTCCGCTTACCGAGCCAGAGAGGAGCGACGTGCCCAACCAGCCCGTGCCGCACCACGACGACTACGAGGACGAACCCATCGATCGGCCAGAGCCTGAGTCGGAGGATGAATCGACACCGACCTTCGTGCGACCACCCACCCGGGAGATCGACTTCGCTCGGGTGATCAATCGCGCGGACATGAGCCGGACGGCCACGCGCGCCGCGTTGTCCTCCACCGCTGTGACCGGAGTCGTGCTGGTCGTCTACCTGTTGGTCCGGTCACAGATCGTGCTCGGGATGGCGCTCTCGTTCGCGATGATCGCCGTCGTGGCCGCGGGAGTCCGGCTACGACTCGCCACAGCGTCGATTCCGCACCTGGACCACTGACCGCTCGTCGGCGTACTGCAACGTGTCCTGGCGGCGGCCACTACTGTGCGGCCATGAGGCCGCCCGTGAACTACACCGTCGTGGAGATGTCCGCCGAGGAGCTCGAGGACGAGCGGGTCCTGCTCGGCGGACTCGCGGGGAGTGTGCGGGACCTGGCCGACGCCTCCCTGCGTACGACGGTCTCCGCGGAGGTCGTCGCCGAGGTCCAGACCGAGATCGAACGGGTCACAGCACGCCTGCGCGCGGAGCAGATCCCCGGAGCCTTCGGGGTGAGCCTGAGCCCTGAGGGACACGTCCGTGGCCACGGCAACGCGGTCGTCGGGCTGCGCAACCCGGTCGCGCCGCCGCTGCACATCGACAAGTCCGCGGACGGACGCGCGTGGTCCTCCTTTCACCTCGGCGCTCTCTACGAGGGCCCTCCCGGCATGGTCCACGGCGGTGTCGCAGCACTGGTGATCGACCAGCTGCTCGGCGAGGCGGCCGCGGCCGGTGGCTCACCGGGCATGACCGGAACGCTCGAGCTGCGCTACGAGCAGAACACCCCATTGGGTGACTGCTCCGCCGAAGCCTGGGTCGAACGTGTCGAGGGCGTCAAGACCATCGTCAAGGGCGAGCTGCGTCGCGCCGACGGGGCGTGCACCGTCCGTGCCGAGGGGATCTTCATCCTTCCGCGCTGGGCGCGGGAGGCACTCGAGAAGCACCACCAGAAGCCGCCACGCTTCGAGTGAACGCGACGGCTCCGGTTGCCTGCGGCCTTGATCAGTCCTTGACTCGCAGCCGCACTATGTTCCTCGGATAGCGAACCTCGGCGCGGAAGTAGCGGTGGAAGTGACGCGTCAGAGCGGCGAGGTCGTCCGGTGCCATCTTGATGCAGCCGTAGGACCGGTAGTCGTTCACCCGCGGCACCTCCCAGCGGCATCCGTCGTCGCCCGACTTGTTTCTGCACTGCGTGTTGTTCCAGTTCTGCTCCGAGTGGATGAACATGAGCTGGCGCAGGGTGCCATTGCGGCAGGCCAGGGGCTGCAGCTCGAAGACCCGACCGTTGATGAGCGGCGCCTTGCGTCGGTTGTGCTGGATGAACGAGTAGGTCCCGTTGGGCGCCCACCCCATGCCGCGATGGCACTCGTCCCTACCTGCGGCACCAGACAAGCCCGAACCCGCTCGCCAGGAGACCTGCTCGACCGGAAACCACTTCCTGGGTTGCTTCCTGGGGTGCGGCTTCGCCCACGCCCGGAAGATGATCCGCGAGTTGTAGGGGTTCTTCCAGAACTTGTCGAACACGATCGAGGCCCGGTGTGGCAGCCGCTTGTTGTCCCGCAGGCGCGCCTTCATGGCCGCAACCGCGAGGGCATGGACCCGCGCGGCCCGGACCCTTGCTGCCTCGGCCGCGGCGGCGCGCGCCTCGGCCCGCTTCCGTGCCCGCCGATGGGCCGGCGTCAGGTGTGCAGCGTGATGTCGAGCCTGGTGCGTGGAGCGCGGGTGCTCGGCAGCGAGGGCGTCCGCGGGGACTGCGGCGGCAGTGGTCGCGAACGCAAGCACCACGAGAACACGAGCCGCACGGGGGAAGGAGCTCATGACCTGTGAGTTTCACATGCTCAGGCGCACGATGAACCACTTCGGGCCCCGCACGTCGCTCGGGCGTGTCGCGGCGGGGATTCCGGGCTGCAGGTCAGGCCGTTGGGTCGGAGACCCTGCCCCGCTCGCCCGAGTCGGTCAGTCGCGACTCCTCGGCGGCGATCGCCTCCAGCTCAGAACGACGATCGGCTCCGGATCCAGGTCGGCTCACCAGCTCGGCGACCCCACCGGGGAGCCGCTGCAGCGCCACCCGGCCGAAGATCTGCTGCTCGGTCGCCGTGCGCTCGGACCGGTCGTTGCTCAAGAACGTGACCGTCCAGTGCAGCAGGGCCGTGACCTGGTTCTTGAAGCCGGTCATGTAGATCAGGTGGATGCCGAGCCACATCAGCCACGCGATCAGGCCGCTGAGTCTCAGCTTGCCGACCATGGCCACCGCATCGAATCGCGAGATGGTCGCCATACTGCCCTTGTCGAAGTACTTGAAGGGCTCCTGCGGCGCCTTGCCCTTGATCCGGCCCTTGATCTCCTTGGCGGCGTACTTCGCCCCCTGGATGGCCACCTGCGCCACCCCGGGCAGGTTGTTCAGGGCGATCATGTCGCCGACTACGAACACCTCGGGATGTCCGGGCAAAGTCAGGTCGGGGTTCACGCCGATGCGGCCGGCGCGGTCGAGCGTCGCACCTGTCTGCTCCGAGAGCGTCTTGGCCAGCGGGCTGGCCTGTACCCCGGCCGCCCAGATCTTGGTGACCGCCTCGATACGGCGCTTGGCGCCGTCCTTGTCCT
>JBDSXU010000421.1:0-4884 GCA_039926005.1 Marmoricola sp. | reverse complement strand
GCTGTGGCTCGCGGCGTTGAGGGGTGAACGGCTCTGGCGCGTCGAGGTGAACGGCCGCAGGGCGAACCGGGAGAAGGCGTTCTTCGTCGGCAAGTACGGCCGGCTGCGGACCGTCGTACCCGCCCCTGACGGGAACCTGTGGGTCACCACGTCCAACCGCGACGGGCGCGGCGATCCCGCCTCACAGGACGACCGGATCCTGCTGGTCAGACCCTGATTCCCAGGAGTGCCGGACGACGCCGGAGTACGCCGAGCTAGGAGAGGCGCTCGAGGATCAGCTCGCGGACCCGCCCGGCGTCGGCCTGGCCGCGCATCTCCTTCATCACGGCACCGATGAGGGCTCCGGCCGCGGCCACCTTGCCGTCGCGGATCTTGGCGGCCACGTCGGGGTTGGCCTCGATCGCCCGATCGACGGCGTCGCCGAGTGCACCCTCATCGGAGACGACCGCGAGCCCGCGGGCTGCGACCACCTCGTCCGGGGTTCCCTCGCCGGCCAGCACCCCGTCGAAGACCTGACGGGCGAGCTTGTCGTTGATGGCGCCCTCGTCGACGAGCGCCTGGATGCGGGCGACGTCGGCCGGGGTGATCGGCAGGGCGGAGAGCTCGGTGCCGAGCTCGTTCGCACGCCTGGCCAGCTCGGAGAGCCACCACTTGCGGGCGGCCTGCGGGGCGGCTCCCGCGGCGATGGTCTCCTCGACGAGCCGCAGCGCGCCGGCACCCACGGTGTCGCGCATCTCGAGGTCCGAGTAGCCCCAGTCCTTTTGCAGCCGGGCCCTTCGATCGCGCGGCGGCTCGGGCAGCGCGACGCGCAGCTCCTCGACCCAGTCGCGCGCGGGCGCCACCGGCACCAGGTCCGGCTCGGGGAAGTAGCGGTAGTCCTCGGCGTCGGACTTCTCGCGTCCCGAGGTCGTGACACCGGTGTCCTCGTGCCAGTGACGCGTCTCCTGCAGGATCGAGCCGCCGTTGGCCAGGATGGCCGCCTGCCGACCGATCTCGTAGCGCGCTGCACGCTCGACCGAACGCAGCGAGTTCACGTTCTTGGTCTCGGTGCGCGTGCCCAGCCCGCCGGTCCCCGCCGCTGCGAGAGACAGATTGACGTCGCAGCGCAGAGATCCCTGCTCCATGCGTACGTCGGAGACACCGAGCCCGAGGAGCAGCTCACGCAGGTGTGCGACATAGGCACGGGCAACCGCCGGAGCCTTCTCGCGGGCGCCCATGATCGGCCGGGTGACGATCTCGATCAGGGGGATACCCGCGCGGTTGTAGTCCACCAGCGAGTAGTCAGCGCCGTGGATCCGACCGGTCGAGCCACCCACGTGCAGCGACTTGCCGGTGTCCTCCTCCATGTGGGCGCGCTCGATCTCCACCCGGAACGTCTCGGGCCCGTCATCCCCGACGATCTCGACATCGGTCCAGCCGTCGAAGGCGATCGGCTCGTCGTACTGCGAGGTCTGGAAGTTCTTCGGCATGTCCGGGTAGAAGTAGTTCTTCCGCGCGAACCGGCACCACTCCGCGATCGAGCAGTTCAGGGCCAGTCCGATCCGGATCGCCGACTCCACGGCCTTGCCGTTGACGACGGGCATCGAGCCCGGGAGGCCCAGGCAGGTCGGGCAGGTCTGCGTGTTCGGCTCGCCACCGAAGCTCGCCGGGCAACCGCAGAACATCTACGTCGCGGTGTTCAGCTCGACGTGGACCTCGAGGCCCATAGCCGGGTCGAAGACCGCCAGGGCGTCCTCGAAGGACATCAGCTCGGGTGCCGTGTGACTCATCGCGCGAGCTCCCTGTCCAGCTTGTCGGGATCGAGCAGCGGACCGCCCCACTGCTTCTCCAGCAGCGCCTCGAGCGTCGCCCCGACCCGGTAGAGCCGGTCGTCGGCCAGTGCCGGCGCCAGGATCTGCAGACCCACCGGGAGACCGTCCTCCTCGGCCAGACCGGCGGGCACCGAGATGCCCGGCACGCCGGCGAGGTTGGCCGGGATGGTCGCGATGTCGTTGAGGTACATCGCGAGCGGGTCGTCGAGCTTCTCTCCCAGCCTGAACGCCGTGGTGGGCGCGGTCGGCGACACCAGCACGTCGGCCTGCTCGAAGGCGCGCTCGAAGTCGCGGCTGATCAGTGTGCGCACCTTCTGGGCCTGGCCGTAGTAGGCCTCGTAGTAGCCGCTGGAGAGCGCATAGGTGCCGATGATGATGCGACGCTTCACCTCGTCACCGAAACCCTGGTCACGGGTCGCGCGCATGACCTCCTCGGCGCTCGGCGCACTCTGCCCGTTCTTGGCACCCTCGGGCAGGACCCGCAGCCCATAGCGCATGGCGTCGAAGCGGGCGAGGTTTGAGGACGCCTCGCTCGGCATGATCAGGTAGTACGCCGCGAGCGCGTGCACGAAGTTCGGGCAGCTGACCTGGACGACCTCGGCGCCGGCCTTGACGAGCAGCTCGACCGCCTCCTCGAAGCGCTGCTGTACGCCGGGCTGGTAACCCTCGCCCCCGAGCTCGGTGACGACGCCGATGCGGACACCGGTGAGGTCACCCGTTGCGCCGGCGCGCGCGGACTCCTCGACCAGCGGGACTGGCTGGTCGATGCTGGTGGAGTCCATCGGGTCGTGGCCGCCGATGATCTCGTGCAACAGGGCGGCATCGAGAACGGTGCGGGTCACGGGTCCGGCCTGGTCGAGCGAGTTGGCCATCGCGACGAGGCCGTAGCGCGAGACTCCGCCGTAGGTCGGCTTCACCCCGACGGTGCCAGTGACCGAGGCAGGCTGGCGGATGGATCCGCCGGTGTCGGTGCCGATGGCCAGCGGGGCCTCGAAGGCGGCCACGGCGGCGGCGGACCCGCCACCGGAGCCGCCGGGGATCCGGTCGAGGTCCCACGGGTTGTGGGTCGGCCCGTAGGCGGAGTGCTCGGTCGAGGAACCCATCGCGAACTCGTCCATGTTCGTCTTGCCCAGGATCGGCAGGCCGGCTGCCTTGAGCCGCGCGACCACCGTGGCGTCGTACGGCGGGACCCAGCCCTGGAGGATCTTCGACCCGCACGTCGTGGGCAGCCCCTCGGTGGCCAAGACGTCCTTGACCGCGATCGGCACGCCGTCGAGCCGGGAAAGGGGTGTTCCCTCCGAGCGGCGCCTGTCGGATGCCCGGGCTGCTGCAAGCGCGCCCTCGGCGTCGACGTGCAGAAAGGCGTGGACACCCCGCCCGTCCGGGGGGTCGTCGACCGCGGCGATGCGATCCAGGAACGCCTGGGTCAGCTCGACGCTCGTAGTCTCGCCGGTCGCGAGCGCGTCGGCCAGCTCGGCGCCGCTGCGCTGGATGAGAGGCAGGCTCACTGCTCGTCCCCCAGGATGCGAGGGACGAGGAAGCGCTGGCCCTCGACGGCTGGCGCACCGGACAGCGCCTGCTCGACGGTCAGCGAGGGGCGTACGACGTCCTCGCGGAACACGTTGACCACCGGCAACGGGTGCGACGTCGGCGGGATCTCGTCGGCTGCGACCGCACTGATGGACGCCACCGACTCGAGGATCACCGACAGCTGCGGCGCCAGGTGGTCGAGCTCGGCGTCGTTGAGCTCGATGCGGGCGAGGTCGGCGAGGTGACGCACCTCGTCACGGCTGATCTCAGGCATGGGTCGAACCAGTCGTTGCAGGCATGCAATCCATCCTAGTCAAGGCGGTCCCCCACATTTGTGGGGCCATGGCAGCCCGGATCTGGACCAGTCGAGGTCCACCTGTATCACTAGCCGGCCCGGACCCTCCTTCTGTGCAAGAGACCCGGAGGCGGCATGACCAGGACACTCCCCGTGCGCGCGCAGCGCAGGCGCGAGGTCTTGCCCGTCGTGAGCACGCCCTATCTCGAGCTCGACCTCGCGGCTGCCGTCGACCGTTTCGTCAAGCTCGCAGCGGCACTTCCGGGCACCGCGGTGCACTACGCCGTCAAGGCGAACCCACACCCCGAACTGCTCGCCGAGCTCGCGGCGGTCGGGTGCAGCTTCGACGTGGCCAGCCCCTTGGAGGTGCGCGCGGCACTCCGCGCCGGGGCGTCTGCCGAGACTCTCGTCTACTCCAACCCGGTGAAACGTCGAGACCACGTCGCCGAGGCAGCTGGCCTCGGGGTGCGGCTGTTCGTGGTCGACTCCCTGCCGGAGGTCGAGAAGATCGCCGAGGTGGCGCGCGGGAGCGACGTGCTGTGCCGCCTCGTTACGTCGGGCGAGGGGTCCGACTGGCCGCTCTCGCGCAAGTACGGCTGCTCCACCTACGAAGCGGTCGAGATCCTCAGGAGTGCGGCGGAGCTCGGGCTGGGCGTCGCTGGCGTGTCGTTCCACGTGGGGTCCCAGCAACGGGACCCGGAGGCCTGGGCCGGACCGATCAGCGCGGCGGCGCACGTGTTCGAGCTGCTGGGTCGAGCGGGTTTGAGCCCGACACTGCTGGATCTCGGCGGCGGCTTCCCGGCGACCTACGACGACGGCTGCCCGCCCGTCAAGGCGTACGGCGAAGCCATCGAGCGCCATCTCGACAAGGCCTTCGGCGTGAACCGGCCCGAGACGATCATCGAGCCCGGGCGAGGTGTCGTCGGGGACGCCGGCACGCTCGTCTCCACGGTCATCGGGGTCGTCCACCGCGGCGGCGTGCGCTGGGTCTTCCTGGACGCCGGCGTCTTCACCGGGTTGGTCGAGACCCTGGGCGAGGCGATCCGCTACCGGTTGCAGACCGCGGTGGACGGTGGCCCGACCGGACCCTGCGTGCTCGCCGGTCCCACGTGTGACAGCGCTGACGTGCTCTACGAGGACCGCATGGTCCAGCTCCCGGTCGACCTGGCGGAGGGCGATGAGGTCCGGTTGCTGTCGGCGGGTGCCTACACCAGCTGCTATTCCAGCGTGGGCTTCAACGGCTTCGCG
>JBDSXU010000420.1:0-7736 GCA_039926005.1 Marmoricola sp. | reverse complement strand
AACGGTGCATGTCGACGTTACGCCCGTGAGAACAGCCTGTCACCACACAGAGAGGCCAGGGTTTCCGGCCGTCTGGGGTGGGCCATTCGTGGTGGACGCGCGGCGGGTGACTGCCAACTCAAGCGGCCCCCCGGCTGACAGACCACCCGCTCGCGCGTCGCGATGGGACTCATACTCATCCCGTCCATCGGCTGACCACAAGGCGGGACCCGAAGTCCGGAAATGGGGACTAGACCGCGGACGGCCCGCTGGCGGAGAAGGCCGTCCGCGACGCTGCTCAAGAAGCCGCGTTGTTCTCGTCCGAGCCGAGGTCTGCTGAGGTCGTGCTGGTCTTCGCGTCGCGCAGGTAGGTGATCTGCACCCGCTCATCGGGCCGGTGGCCGCGGATCGTGGCCACGAGTGACTCCGAGCCGTCGATCACCTGGTCGCCGACCTTCGTGATCACGTCACCCTTCTGGAGTCCGGCCTTGGACGCGGAGCCGCCGCTCTCAACCGACTGGAGCTGGGCTCCCTGGGTCAGCGTGTTGCCCTTGACGTCGGAGACCGAGACGCCGAGGCGCGCGTGGGTCGGCTTGTCGCCGTCGGTGATCTGGTTGACGATCGGCAGCACCTCGTCGATCGGAATCGCGAAGCCGAGGCCGATGGAGCCGCCCGAGTCGGTACCCAGGCCGCTGTTGCTCGAGGCGGTGCGGATCGAGGAGTTGATGCCGACGACACGTCCCGACAGGTCGACCAGCGCGCCCCCGGAGTTCCCGGGGTTGATCGCCGCGTCGGTCTGGATCGCGGGGTACGTCGTACTCAGGTCCTGGCCCTGCTGTGGTTGCTGCTGGCCCTCCTGCCCGCCGAACGGGCTCTGCTGCTGGGGTTGTTCCTCCGCGGTGGAGACCGAGACGGGCCGGTTGAGTGCGCTGACGATGCCTGAGGTGACCGTGGCGTTGAGCCCGTACGGCGACCCGACCGCGACCACGGTCTGACCCACCTTGAGAGTGCCGGACTTGCCGAGAGCGGCCGGCACCAGATCGGAGACTCCCTTGACCTCGATCACGGCGATGTCGGTCACCGGGTCGGTGCCGACCACGGTCGCCTTCTTGGTGGTGCCGTCGTTGAAGTTCACCGAGATCGACGCGTTGGCACCCACCCCGGAGACGACGTGGTTGTTGGTCAGGATCTTTCCGTCTTTGCTGAGCACGATGCCCGAGCCGGACCCGGAGCCGGACTGACCGGTCACGTTGACCTTGACCACCGAGGGAAGGACCGAGTTGGCGACCTTCTCAACCGTCCCGTCCGGGACGGTGGCCGTCTTGGTGGCCTGGAACACACCAGAGGTGCCCGAGTTGCTGGTCGAGGAGTCGTCGCTGAACGCGTGGAAGGCAGCCGAGCCACCGACACCTGCCGCGCCACCGAGGACGAGAGCCCCGACCAGCACGGCGGCCGTGAGCCCGCGGTTGCGATGGCTCTGGGCCGGCGGGGGTGCCGGCTGGGTGGCCCCGTAGAACGGACCGACGACAGGCGGCAACGAGCCGGTCGCCTCGTTGTACTGGTACGCCGGGATCGGGCGGGTCTGGTCGTCGTACCCACCGGCCTGCTGGCCGGCTGGGTCGCCGTTCGAGCCGGTCGCGCCGGTGGAGTCGTCGGAAGATTCGTGGGGGTAGCGGTTCTGCTCATCCATGCGCCCAGTCTCGTGAACGATCCTGAGAGCGACCTTTGGATTGGCTACGACCGTGCCAAAACCTCGGGAGGCGCCATCGTGCCGGGCACATGGAACCAGAAGGCGGCGCCCCCTCCCGGTCCGCCACCGGCGCGCGCCTCACCACCGTGGCGGTCGGCGACGGCCTTGACGATCGAGAGTCCCAGGCCGGAGCCTGGCATGCCGCGCGACTCGGCCGAGCGGTAGAAGCGGTCGAAGACGTGCGGCAGGTCGTCCGCGGAGATGCCCGGCCCCTGGTCCGCCACCTTCACCGTGCCCCGCGTCAGCTCGACCGTGACCCGCCCGCCCTCAGGGCTCCACTTGGCGGCGTTGTCGAGCAGGTTCGTGATCGCCCGCTCGAGGGCGGCCGAGTCGCCGGTCACCCACCAGGGTTCTGTTCTCACCTCGAACTGCACCGTGGGTGCCCGTCTGCGCACGCGGGTGACGGCCTGTGACACCACGGCCGCCAGCTCGACCGGCTCGACCGAGGGCGTGGCCGAGGGGTCCTCGCGAGCCAGTTCCACCAGGTCACCGATCAGGGTGGTCATCTCCGAGATCTGACCACGGACGTCGGCCAGCAGCTCCTTGCGGGACTCCGCGGACAGCTTGGTGGAGGCATCCGCCTGCGCGAGCAGGTCGAGGTTGGTGCGCAACGACGTCAGCGGCGTTCGCAGCTCGTGGCCGGCGTCCGCGACCAGCTGCCGTTGCCTGGCCTGGGAGGCGGAGAGAGAGGCGAGCATGGCGTTGAACGCCGTGGACAGGCGGGCGACCTCGTCGCGGCCTTCCACCGGGATGGGATCCAGCCGTTCGGTGCGGGCGATCTCCTCGACGGCGGTGGTCAGCCGGCGTACGGGGCGTAGTCCGTTGCGGGCCACACCCCAGCCGGCGAGGGCGGCGCTTATCATCCCGGCGAGGCCGAAGAGGAGCATCACCAGACCGAGCCGGCCCAGCATCTGGTCCGTCGACGCCAGGGACTGGGAGAGAACCAACGCCTGCCCGTCCCCGTCCCGCACGGGAACCGCGACTGACCGATATCGAGCGTTGCGGATGATCACGCTCCGGGCCGACCACGAGTCCAGACCGGCCGCGACGCGGTACTCCGTGGGCCCGGCCTCGTTGGCCGCCGCCTGGTCGGTCGCGGCGATCGGTTGCCCGACGCCGGCATCGATGACCACGAGCTTGACGTCGCCCGCACCCAAGGCCCAGGTGGGGACCCGTCCCTGGGCCAGGGCGGCCAGGCGCTCGGGTGTCGCTGCCGCAACCGCGCGGGTGTGCAGCGACCGGTCGATGCTTTCCATGCTCTGCATCCGCACGGTGGCGTACGCCGCGAAGGCGACACCCGTCACCGCGATCCCCACCGCCATGGTGGTGAGGAGGGTGACCCGGCTGGCGAGTGAACGCCGGTACAGGAGTGGACCCCAGAGTGGTCGCAACCCCACTACGGGGCCTCGCGGAGGACGTAGCCGACCCCGCGAACCGTGTGGATCAGCCGGGGTTCCTCGGCGGCCTCGGTCTTGCGCCGCAGATAGCCGACGTAGACCTCGAGGCTGTTGGCGGTGGTGGGGAAGTCGAAGCCCCAGACCTCTTCGAGGATGAACGAGCGCTCGAGCACGCGCCGGGGCCGACGCAGGAACAGCTCCAGCAGGTTGAACTCTGTGCGGGTCAGCTCCATCAGCCGGTCGTCGCGACGGACCTCGCGCGAGGCCAGGTCCATGGTCAGGTCGGCGAAGGCCAGCTGCTCCTCCGGGTCACCCACCCCGGGAACCGCGCGTCGCAGCAGCGCTCGGAGGCGAGCGAGCAGCTCCTCGAGCGCGAACGGCTTGGTGAGGTAGTCGTCCGCACCGGCGTCGAGTCCCTCCACACGGTCACCGACGGCGTCGCGTGCGGTCAGCACGAGGATCGGCACGCTGTTGCCGACCTTGCGCAACGCCTTCGTCGTCTCGAGCCCGTCGAGCCTCGGCATCATCACGTCCATGACCACGGCGTCCGGGCTGATCCCGCTGATGCCGGCCAGTGCCTCGGCGCCGTCGGAGGCAGTGGAGACCTGGTAGCCGTTGAACTCCAGGGACCGTCGCAGGGACTCGCGCACGGCACGGTCGTCCTCGACGACGAGTACGTGCTGCCGGGCGGCGAGGGAGTCAGCGTTCACGGCACCAGCGTGCCATCGCGCCCTGAGCAATCGCTGAGACTGCGGCGAGAGTCGCACCAGAGTGAGGAAGGCGCGGGTCAGAGTCGGCGGGCTGCATCGCCGGCACGCTCCCCGTAGTGGCCGCCGAACATTGCGGCGTGCACCAGCAACGGGAAGAGCTGGTGCAGCGGCTGCCGTTCCTCCCAGCCGTCGGCGAGAGGTGTCTCCTCCTGGTAGGCCTCGACGAGCCGCTGCAGGTGTGGCAGTCCGAACAACGCCAGCATCGCCAGGTCGGTCTCGCGATGGCCTCCGTGGGCGGCCGGGTCGATCAGGGTGCCGTGCTCGGCGGACCACACCACGTTGCCCGACCACAGGTCACCGTGGATCCGGGCAGGCGGTTCCTCGGGCCCCGCCAGCTCGGTCATCCGACCGATCAGTCCCTCGACCGCGGCCACGTCGGCACTCCCGATGTGCTCCCGGTCCGAGGCCAGCTTGAGATAGGGCAGCACCCGGCGGGTGGCGAAGAAGTCCGGCCACGTGGGCGCGGTCCTGTTCTGGAGGGGGAGCGAGGCGATGTAACCGTCCTGCTCCGCCCCGAACATGTCGGCACCGCTGGTGTGCAGCCGGGCCAGTGACCGCCCGAGCCTGGCCGAGCTCTCCGGGGTCGGGCGTGCGGGCTCGATCCACCGCAGGACGAGGCAGTCGGCCTCGACCGCGAGCACCTCGGCGACGTCGATCTCGCCGGGTTCTGCGAGCCAGATGAGTCCGCGAGCCTCGACCGCGAAGAAGTCATCGGGGGCACCGGCGCGGGTCTTGACCAGCGCCGAGCTCCCGTCGCTGAGCCGTACGCGCGTCGAGGTGCAGATGTCTCCACCTGCAACCGGGGTGGTGGCAACCACGGCCTGCGCGAGCAGCTGTTCGACCCGCTCCGCGATCCCACGCATCCGCGCCATCGCTCCACCCTGCCGGTCCGGGAGCCGCTGCGCTAGTGCGCGGTCCGTCCCAGGTGGGCGAGGAGACGGGTGCTCGCGGGTGCCGAAGGGGCGACTGGCACGGCCGCTCCGAAGCGACGCCCGCGTTCCTCCGTGGTCACGACGGCGAGGGCGACGTCGTACAACCGGGCGGCGAGGTCCTCCGGCAACCCGCAGTGCTGACCGGTCGCGGTGGCGACGTCCCAGCCGTGCACGGCGATCTCGAGGGCACCGACGAGCACGATCGTGTCGCGGCCGAGCACGAGGTCGCCCACGCCGACGGGCGCGGAGGTGAGTCGCAGCTGCCAAGCCGCGAGGGTCCGGCACCCGCGTTGGACGATGCGGTCGACGAGCTGGCCAGGATCGGGGGAGCGCAGCTGTGGATCCACGTCGACGTGGCCGATCTCTGCTGCCTCACCGATGGCGACGAGCGACTCGTCCAGGTGGGTCAGCAGCCGGCCGAGATCCCAGTCGTGGCAGGGCGTGGGCAGCGACAGCGGACTGACGCGGGCGAGCTGGAGGCAGCTGTGCGCCCACGTGACGGCGCTGTCGAGCACCGCCACCGACCTCGGTGGCGAAGCGGTGGACATGTCAGACCATCGAGTACGACGCTGGAAGCGTCGCCGGCAGCCCGAAGGTCTCGAACAGTCCCTCGGAGAAGAACGCGATCACGTGCTGGACCCGCCCGTCGACGAGCTGGAGCACCTGGAGCTGGAACGGCTCGAAGTGCCCCGCCGGCTGGCGCATGTAGAGACCGAAGGCGGGCTGGCCGTTGGCCGACGTACGGATCATCGGCATGTCGTGGCTGCCGCCCGGACACTGGTGGTCGATCAGGTCGGCGATGTTGTCGGCGCCGAGGTACCAGCCGGTGAAGGGCGGCATCTCCCACACGGCATCGTGGGCGAGCATCGTCACCAGCGCGTTGACGTCCTTGTCCCAGAACGCCCGCACGTAGCGCTCGAGCATCGCCTCGAGGTCAGGAGTGAGGTCGTCCTCGACAGTGCCCTGGGTGAGCTGCTTCTCGGCGAGCTGGGCATGGGCCCGCTGCAGCGCACTGTTGACGGCCGCGGCAGTGGTCTCCAGGGCCGTTGCGGTCTCCTTGGCCGACCAGCGGAGAACATCACGCAGGATGAGTACGGCGCGCTGGCGGGCCGGGAGGTGCTGGAGTGCGGCCACGAACGCGAGCCGGATCGAGTCGCGGTTGCCGACGACCTGTGCGGGATCGATGTTGGCGACGTCGACCATCACGTCGGGAACCGGCTCGAGCCAGGGCACCTCGGTGGCCTCGACCAGCTCGTCCCGGGCCTGTGCTCCCGGCATCCCGAGCCCGGTCGGCAGCGGGCGTCGACCCTTGTTCTCCAGGTTGGTCAGGCACACGTTGGTCGCGATGCGGTAGAGCCAGGTGCGTACCGAGGAGCGGCCCTCGAAGTCGTCGTAGGCCCGCCAGGCACGGAGGTAGGTCTCCTGGACCATGTCCTCGGCGTCGTAGACAGACCCGGTCATCCGATAGCAGTGCGCGGTCAGCTCGCGGCGGTACTGATCCGCGACCTGCGGGAAGTCAGCGGGGGCGGGCTGGGCAGGCAGCGAGGCTGACGTTGCCGGCTGCGCGGTATCGAGCGTCGTCATGGGAACTCCTTCGAGGGTGCCAACTCTAGGCACAGGTAGTGACCGACGGCGAGGCCAGAACTCATCGGAGGGACCGCAGAGCCCCCGCAGGGACCACGCTGGGACCCCGCTGGGACCGCTTGTAACGCGGGGTTCATGTTGCTGAGGCCTCCGCCGGGAGGGCACTCAGTAGTGTGAACCCCGCGTTACAAGCGGTAGGCGCGCGCTCAGAGGTGCAGGGCCCCGAGCTCCTCGAGGATGCTGCGGCAGGTGCGCTCGACCATGCCGATCACCTCGACGAAGTTGTCGTCCCCGCCGTAGTAGGGGTCCGGGACGTCGAGGTCCTCGGGTCCCGGGTTCGGGGGCGCCAACGGGTCGAACGATCGGAACAGGCGCACCCGTTCCTCTTGTCCACCCGCAGCCAGGAGATCGGCGAGGTTCTTCGCATCCATCGCCAGCAGCAGGTCGCGGCCGAGCCAGTCGGTGTCGAACTGCTGCGCCCGGTGCGCCGACGCGTCGTACCCGGACGCCAGCAGCTGGGTCGCCGCGCGCGGGTCCATCGGATGGCCGATGTGCCAGCCGCCGGTGCCGCAGCTGGTGACCTCGACCGACTTGCCGAGACCGGCGCCGTCGAGCAGCTCGGAGAGGATCACGTCGGCCATCGGCGAGCGGCAGATGTTGCCCAGGCAGACGAAGCCGATTCGGTACGGCGTGCCGGTGGGCGCGGGCAGGCTCACGAGCTCTCGCCGGCCTGCTCCTCGGGGGTCGCTCGCCTCACGACCAACCTGGTCCAGGTGCCGAGGTAGACGCGGTCGTCGTCGCCGAGCTCGCGACGCTGTCCGGGTGGCAGCGCAGCCGTGGGCAGTGGACCACTCGCCGGGCCGACGTAGGTGCCGTTCGAGGACTGCAGGTCCTCCACCCACCAGCGCTGTCCATCGGTGGTCAGCTGCGCCTGGCGGCGGCTCACGCCGGTGTCGCTCGTGCAGTCGATGTCGGGGTGGATGTTGCGGCTCTTGGACGGTCGGCCGACGAGCAGGCTCTGCGAGGTCAGGGGTACGACGACCGGCAGGCCGGGCGAGGGACACGGGTCCTCGCTCTGCTGTGCGGCGTACCAGTCGGGATCCACCCACAGCTCCGCGACCCACTCCAGGGGGATCTGCGTAGCCAGCGGTTCGGGAGTGGCGGGGCTCGGTGTCTCGGGGGCCGGGGCCGGATCCGGCGGCCGCGGCATCGTGCCGGTGGTGAAGTCGTAGCCGCAGGCTTCGCAGAACAGGGCCGCCGCGCTGGCCTGGGACCCGCAGTTGGGGCACGTCTGTGGCGTCGGAAGGTCGAGCGCCGTGGGGGG
>JBDSXU010000419.1:0-2633 GCA_039926005.1 Marmoricola sp. | reverse complement strand
CGACTACGACCTCCGCACCACGAGCAGCTCCGCAGAGACCGTCGAGCTGCTACAGGGCCTGTCCGCGGACGAACGGGTGGCGCTCCTCGTGGCGGAGACCGAGATCCCAGACACCCACGTCATCAGGGCGTTCAACGACTGGCGTGCGGAGGTGCCCCAGGCCCGCCGGATCATCACTGCGCACACGGACCACTTCCGGGCTCGCGCAGACGAGCTCCGACGGGGCCTCGCCACCGGAAAGTACGACGCCTACCTGCTGATGCCTCGTGGAGTGCGGGACGAGGAGTTCCACACCGCGATCACCGAGCTGCTCTCCGATTGGGGATCCACCGCCCCGGTGGTGCCCACCGTGCACATCGTCTCCCCGGTCATGGACGCCCTCACCTCGGCCCTGCGCGACTTCGCCTACCAGATGGGGATGCCGGCCGAGGTGGTCACGCCCGAGTCCGAGACAGGTCGAGCAGTGATCACCCGCCACGGTGACGGCAGCAGGTTCCCGATCGTGTCCGCGCTCGGCGACATCACCTCGCAACCGACCTCGGTGCGCGAGCTCGCTGCCACCATCTATGGCGCCCCTGACGAGATCGACGTCGACAAGGTGGTCGACCTGGTCGTCGTGGGCGCCGGTCCCGCCGGGCTGGCCTCCGCGGTCTACGGATCCTCCGAGGGCCTCAGCACCGTGGTCCTGGAGTCCGACGCGATCGGCGGCCAGGCCGGCACCAGCTCGATGATCCGCAACTACCTCGGCTTCCCGCGCGGGATCTCCGGCATGCGGCTGGCCCAGCGTGCGCGCATGCAGGCAATCCGTTTCGGCGCCCGGTTCTACACGGGCTGGCCCGTCGAGGAGCTGGTCATCGGTGGCCCGGGCGAACCGCACCTGGTGCGCACGGGCGGCGGCGAGGTCCGCGCCCGAGCCGTCGTGATCGCGACCGGTGTCGCCTACCGACGCCTGGGCGTCGACCCCATCGAGGAGCTCGTCGGCCTCGGCGTGCACTACGGCGCCGCGGTGAGTGCCGCCCACGAGATGGAGGGCCGCGACGTCTACGTCGTCGGAGGTGGCAACTCGGCGGGCCAGGCCGCGCTCTACCTGGCCAAGTACGCCCGCTCGGTCACTGTGCTGGTCCGTCGACCCGACCTGTCCGCCACGATGTCGGACTACCTGATCCAGGAGATGCGCTACGTGTCCCGCATCTCGGTGCGGCCGTGCACCGAGGTCGTCGACGGCGGTGGTGAGGGACATCTGGAATGGCTCGGGATCCGCGACCTGAACACTGGTGAGGCCACCCGCCACGAGGCAGCCGGACTCTTCCTGCTGCTGGGCGCCGAACCACACTGCGACTGGCTCTCCTCGTCGATCTGCCGTGACGAGAACGGGTTCGTGCTGACCGGGCGCGACGTGCCAAAGGACTACTGGCTCGACGGTCTCCCACCCGCCAACCTGGCCACCTCGGTCCCGGGCCTGTTCGCCGCCGGCGACATCAGGGGCGGGTCGATGAAGCGGGTCGCTGCCGCGTCCGGCGAAGGCGCCAGCGCTGTGCCCCTCGTGCACGCGCACCTCGCCGCCGTCGTCCCCCATTGACCGTGCGCAAGGGCCCGCCACCACGGAAGTGGTGACGGGCCCTGTGCGTTGTGCGTTCGGTGCAGGTGCGGGAAGGGGTTCAGGCCTTCTCGTCGTCCTTCGGCTCGGCGTCGGCTTCGGCTAGCGCCGCTACCTCGGGCTCAGCCTCCGACTGGGCCTCTGACTGGGCCTCTGACTGGGCCTCCGCGGTGTCCACGTCGGCTGCCTCGGTCTCGACGACCTGGGTCTCGCCGGCTTCATCGGTCGCCTCCACCTCGGCGGGGGCGTCCTCTGCTGGCTGCTCGACCGCGACGGGGGCTGCAGCAGCAGGCTCCGACTTCGTGGCCGTCTTCTGCGTCGGCGCCGACGGCGTGTAGGACTCAGTCACCAGTTCGATGACCGCCATCGGGGCGTTGTCGCCCTTGCGCGGACCGATCTTGGTGATCCGGGTGTAGCCGCCGGGACGTTCGGCGAACTGCGGGCCGATCTCGGTGAAGAGCGTGTGCACGACCGACTTGTCGCGGATGGTCTTCAAGACCTCACGCCGATTGTGCAGGTCGCCCTTCTTGGCCTTTGTGATCAGCTTCTCCGCGACCGGTCGCAGCACACGCGCCTTGGCCTCGGTGGTGGTGATCCGACCGTGCTCGAACAGCGCAGTGGCGAGGTTCGAGACGATCAGGCGCTGGTGGGCCGGGCTACCGCCGAGGCGGGCACCCTTCTTGGGAGTAGGCATTGCTTCTCTCGATTCTCCTCGGCCGTATCAGGTACTGAGGTAGTTGGTGCTGGACCTTTCCCCGACTCCCGTCCGCGGCCCTCACGCGACCATGGACGGGGGTCCGGGGGCTTCATCCCCCGGTGTCGGGCAAGAGCCGAAGGCTCTTTCAATCAGTATTGTTCGTCTTCGACAAAGCTGTCATCGTCGTCGTCGTAGGCCGCCAGGGCGGTCGCCGGGTCGAAGCCGGGCGCGCTGTCCTTGAGGGACAGACCCATCTCGACCAGCTTGGCCTTGACCTCGTCGATCGACTTCGCACCGAAGTTGCGGATGTCGAGCAGGTCCTGCTCCGAGCGCGAGATG
>JBDSXU010000418.1:0-2293 GCA_039926005.1 Marmoricola sp. | reverse complement strand
GCCGGGGTCGAGGCCCAGTTCTGCCGCCAACGGCTCGTTGAGGATGAGGAGCCGCGGATCGGGTGCTTCCGCTGCCCGCCACCGCACGGCCATCTCCGGCAGCTCCCGGGCGAAGCGGTCGCCAAGGGAGTCAGCCAGTGGGGTTGCGACGCTCACGCTGTCGACCTTACGTGCCGCCCAGCAGGAGGTAGGCGACATCACCACCCGTTGGTTGAGTTGCGATCGCCCGGGGAGCGTCTCGAAACCACCAGCCGTAAGCGGGTCCAGACCACCGAAACAGCGGCCAACCGGAGCCGCTATGGGCTACGCGATTGGTTCGGTCCCGACGAATGCCCACGAGTGCACGAAGTTCCCATGCCTGCGGCGGTGAAAGGGATGACGGCGACGCCTCCCCTCCCAGCAGAGAATCGAGCATCAGCAACGCATCATCTGAGTGTGTTCTCGACGCCCGTCGTCGCTGTGCGCGTCGGTGTCAGTCAGCCGGCGGCCAGCTGGCCGAGAGCCAGTTCTGTTCGAGAGCGCTGCGTAGGTGTCAACTGACGTGACCGAGCAGCGGCCGCACCCGGCGCAGAGCCAGGCTCGCGCCGGCCCGCAGGGTGGCGGGGGCGTGCAGCTCGTCCAGGATCGGCGCCCTCATCCGCGTCCAGTCCGGGTCACTCGGCAGTCCTGCCTCCGGCGTGCTCCCCGCCGGGCCGAGGGCGAGGTCCATGGCTTCACGCACACCGATCAGCGGCTGGCCGTCCCGGGGAACCCAGGTGTGGCCGGACCGGCAGACCATGTCGTGGCGCAGGCTCGAGACCAGGGAGGACACCGTCCAGAACGGCGCTGCGGACAGGGCGGCCGTGCCGAGGCCGACCAGTGGCGCGGGGACCGGGACGGTGGGGACGCGGACCCGCAACAGGCCGGACGCGCGGGAGCTCTCCGCGAGGAGCTTCGAGTAGGGCAACACGTTGGGCCCACCGATGTCGAGAGCTCCGGTCAAGCGGTCGTCGGCAAAGGCCTCCACCATGGCCCGCAACACGTCGCTGATCGCAATCGGCTGGACCTTGTGCTCGAGCCAGCTGGGCACGGGCTGCACGAGCAGGAGGGTGGCCAGCTGCCGAATCACCTCGAAGGACGTGGATCCCGCACCGAGCACGACACCGGCGCGTAGTGAGAGCACGGTGCGTTCGGTGGTCTGGGCCTGTTCGAGCACCTGCTCGACCTCGAGGCGCGAGAAGATGTGGCGGGAGAGGTCCTCGGCGGCGACATCCGGGACCAGGCCCGACAGGTACACGATCCGGCGAACGCCGCTCTCGGCGACGGCGTCGCCGACCACCTCGGCGCCACGGCGGTCGCGGTCCTCGAAGCCACGCGAGTTCAGGGAGTGGACGAGGTAGCAGATCGCGTCGACATCGGTGAGTGCGAGGCGCACGGCGTCCTCGTCGGTGACGTCACACTGCACCCAGTCGACCTCGTCGCCCCAGGCGAATCGCTTGGGTGCGGGTCGCGACGACGACGACGCCACCACCTGGTGCCCTGCCGCCAGCAGGGCCGGGACCATGCGCGACCCGACATAGCCGGTGGCGCCAAGGACCAGGATCTTCACTTCTCGCCCAAGTGGCGCAACAGGTTGCTCGCGAAACGTCGACCCATGCCCCCCATCACGGCGTGGATTGCTCCCTCGACGGGACGGCGCATGGCCTTGGGGAACGGAAGTTCGACACTCACACCGAGCTCGATGGACACGCGGGTGCCCGAGCCCTCCTCCTCGAGGTGGTACTCGCCGTGCACCTCGGTCTTTTCCTCTGTGCGCTGCGGGTCGTGCTCATAGCCGATCCGCTTGGGCTCATCGAAGGTCATCACCTCGGTGAACGTCGACCCGATCGACTTGCCCAGCATCGGCACCTTGGCCACGTGCCACGTCCACCGGTCCCCGTCAACGTCGATCCGGTGGAGATAGGGGGTCAGCTTCGGCAGCAGGACCGGGTCCGTGAGCGCGTCCCAGATGTCCTTCCGGGGGGACTTGAGAGTGGCAGCGGACGTGTTGCTCGCGGTGAAGCGGGTCATGGGTCTCCTGTCGCCCTCGCCGCGGGCGGCTCGTTGCGGGCCAGGCCGGAAGCGGCGCCGTCTACTCGCCAATGTGCCCAACCTACCTACGCCATAACGTCATCGAGATGACTGCCTTACCCTGCGCGCTCACGAAGTGGCCAGTCTCAAGCTCGCAAGGCAGCGGTACGCCGACCCGGCGCTGTGGTCGACGTGAGTCCCGGAAGTCGTCCTCGCCGTCGTCGCCTTCATCTAGGCTCCGTAC
>JBDSXU010000417.1:0-3409 GCA_039926005.1 Marmoricola sp. | reverse complement strand
GTCCACCGCGGGCGATCGAGGCTGCCCGGGCCCGGATGGTCGCGTCGCCGGTCGGCGCCTCGAGGCCGATGCCGTGCGTGGTGCCGCCGGAGACGATCAGGATCGTGCCGTTCCGGGGGGCCGAACGCCCGCGGTAGCCGTAGGTGTCGCCACGCATGACCTTGTGCGAGTCGAGGACCGTGGCGCGGACCGACAGGGCGCCTCGGTCGCCGAGCCAGAGGCTGGTGCCGATGCGGGGACGGAAGCTGAAGTCGGGCCACTTGAGGGCGAGGAGCTCGAGCTCGACCTCGGTGAGGTGCGAGACCCAGATCGTGCGCGTGGGCAGACCGGCTGCGACGACGTCGTTCAAAAGCCGCTCGACCTCGCTCAGGTGCGAGGTCTTGGCGAGAGGCAGGTGGAACGCCACGCCCTCGACGTGCACGCCGCCGTGCCGGGCCACCAGACTGGCCGCGTCGCGCAGACCTTTGGCCGTGAAACCGTGCCGCCGCATCGAGGTCATCCGCTCGAGGGCGACCCGCGGTCTGACACCACTGGCCGTCCCGAGCGCGGCGAGGGCGGTCAGGTCCTCGACCCGGCCGACGGTGTGGATCACGCGGGGGTTGCTCGGGGACGGGCTGAACGGACGCCAGGGCGTGAGCACGAGGATCGACCCGTCGTAGCGCCCCTCGACCTCGGGGATCTCCTCGTATGTCCCAACGGCCAGGGTGTCGACGCCCAGCCACTGCGCCTTGCGAGCCAGCCGAGGGAGGCCGAAGCCGTAGCCGTTGCCCTTGGCCACGGGCACCAGACCAGGGTGACGGTCGTGGACGTCGCGGAGATGGGCTCGCCAGCGGTTGCCGTCGACGCGGAGGATCAGGGCCACGGCCTCAGCCTCTTCGCTTCATGTAGAGCTCGAACGCCTTGTAGATCGGTCGGTTGAGCGGAAGGTCCCATTCCCCGGCGTACTCCACGGCCTCGCCGCCCGTGCCCACCTTGAACTGGATCAGGCCGACGTGGTCGTCCTTCGCGTCGAGGGTGGCGGTGATGCCGCGCAGGTCGTAGACGTGCGCCCCGGCAGCGAGCGAGTCGCGAATCATCTGCCACTGAACCGCGTTGGAGCCGCGCACGTCGCGTTTCTCGGTGGAGGAGGCGCCGTAGGAGTACCACGCATGGGTCCCGACGCGGATCCAGATCGTGCTCGCGACCAGCTCACCCTCGTGCCGGGCGAGGTAGAGACGAATGCGGTCGGACTCCTCCGAGCCGAGCGACTTGAACATCGTCTGGAAGTAGCTCAACGGCCGTGGGGTGAAGTGGTCGCGCTGAGCGGTCTGCACGTAGAGCTCGTGGAAGGCAGTCAGGTCGGCGGTGTCGCCACGCTCGACCTCGACGCCCAGCTTGGCGGCCTTCTTGATGTTGCGGCGCCACTGCTGGTTCATCCCCGCAAGGACGTCGTCCTCGCTGCGGGCGTTGCCCTTGTCGTCGACGAGCCGGATCCAGAAGTTGTACTGCGGCTGTCCAGCAGCGAAGCCGTCCTCGACCGACTGCTGCTTCCAGCCGAGCTCCTGGAGCTGGGCCACCACCCGGGCACCCACCTGGTTGCGCTCGGTGGGTGGCAGCGAGGTCAGGGTGGACACGGCCTCGTCGGCGATGCCCTCCTTGAGCGCGGCGGCGTTCCACCGACGGATGACCACCGGTGGCCCGATCCGGATGCCGAAGGCCCCCTTCTTGCGCAGGTGGGCGGCCATCGGGTCCAGCCACCGGCCGAGATCCTCGCTGTCCCACTCGACCAGGGGCCCTTCGGGCAGGTAGGCGAGGTAGCGCTTGAGCTTGGGGAGCTGCCGGTAGAGCACCAGCGCGGCGCCCACGATGTTCTCGCTGCCCGTGGCGCTGCGCGACACCCAGCCGATCGACTCCGACTCCCACTCGGGCTTCACGGCGGCCCACGCGGGGGTCTGCAGGAAGCTGGCCGAACCGGCCGGGGTCCCTGCGGCGGGGCGGGACATGGACCGGATGAGACCAAGGTGTTCCTCGGCGGTGATCGTGCGGACGGTCAGGGCTTCGGAGGTCACCGCATGAGCCTAACGGGGTCCTTTGGGCAGTGTGCGGTGGATCGTCCTTCGCTTCGGCCCCTTCCCGCTCGAGCTTGGTGCGGGCGTCCTGGTGCCGCAACCGACGGGCGGCCCGGAGCGTCCCGAGGAAGTCAGCGGGCCTCGACGGCTGAGGTTCAGACGCCGTGTTCGCGCAGCCACGCGAAGTCTCTCTGGTGCTCGGCCACACCGCCGGGGGTCTCGCAGATGACCGGCGCCCCGGCAGCGCGGACGGCGCCTGCGAAGTCGTGCTCGTCGAGCTGGCCGTTGCCGAAGTTGGCGTGCCGGTCGGCGCCGGAGTCGAACGCGTCCCTGCTGTCGTTGGCGTGGAGCAGGTCGATCCGGCCCGTGATCGCCCGGACCTTCTCGACCGCGGTCGCCAGCTCGATGCCGCCTGCCCAGGCGTGGCAGGTGTCCAGGCAGAACCCGACCTTCTCGAACCCCTCCGCGGTGGAGATGGCGTCCCACACCCCGGCGATCCGGTCGAGGCGGCGCGCCATCGCGTTCTCACCGCCAGCTGTGTTCTCGATCAGCAACGCGACCTTGATGTCGGTGGCCTCGATCGCCTTGCGCCAGTTGTCGAAGCCCAAGGCCTGGTCGTCGGTCTTGTTCACGTGGCCGCCGTGAACGATCAGGCCCTTGGCGCCGATCTCGGCCGCGGCGTCCATGTGCTGCTGGAGCAGCTTGCGGCTCGGGATCCGGATGCGGTTGTTGGTCGTCGCGACGTTGACGATGTAGGGCGCGTGCACGTAGAGGTCGATGCCCGCGGCCTGCGCGTCCTCTCGCAGCGCGGTCGCGCCCCCGGCGTACTGGATCTCGGGGCCCTTGTAGCCCTGCGGGTCCCCGAGGAAGAACTGCACCAGCGAGGTCTCGCGGGCTCGCGCCTCGGCGACGGGGTCGGTCTGCTCTACGTGTGCTCCGATGGCGATCCGGGTGCTGGAACTCATGGCGCCAGACTAGGTCGCGTCACCGACACGGCCCAGCGGGACGGTCCCGACGTTTGTTCCTGCGGCTCCTGAGTGCCGCGTGTGGACGGACTTGAACATGTTCAAGTACTCTCTTGAACATGTTCAAATCGAGCCGGGCATGACAGTGGACACGCGTCAGCTGATCCTCGACACCGCGATCCGGCTGTTCGAGGAGCGGGGGTACGCCGGGACGACGATGCGCGCGGTCGCCACCGAGGCGGGCGTCGCACCCAGCAACGCGTACTACTGGTTCGCCAGCAAGGACCAGCTCGTCCAGGAGTTCTACCGCCGCATCCAGGTGGCCCACCGCGACAAGAGCGCCGACGTCCTCGCTGGAGGGGGCACGCTCAGCGAGCGGCTGATGGGGGTGGAACT
>JBDSXU010000416.1:0-2999 GCA_039926005.1 Marmoricola sp. | reverse complement strand
AGGGTCGCGGCAATGTCCGCCGCAACGTCGGCACCGTAGGTGGTTGCCGACCGTGAACCCACCACGGCCACGGCGTGCTCCGTCGCCTCGTCCAGTCTCAGCGCACCTCGGCACCACAGACCGACGGGTACGCCGCCTCGCTCGTGCAGGTGCGGCGCGTGGGCGAGGTCGTCCACTGGGCCCGGCCACTCCTCGTCACCGGGCACGACGAACCGGATCCCCCGTGCCGAGGCACGCTCGAGCTCCAGCGCGGCGTCGACGGATGCCAGCCGCTCGGCGAGATCAGCACCCAGCTCCCGGTCGGCGGCCTGTCCCTTAAGGCTGCTGAGCACCCGCACGCCGCCCAGCTCGTGGACGAGGTCGGTGAGCCGAGGATCGCCCGGCTCACCGATCCGGGAGAGAACCACGCGCGCAAGTCGCTCCGGCTCCCCCACCCCGCTCACCCCGACTCGCTGGTGGTCGAGGCGGCGCGCGGTGGAAGACTGCGGAGCAGCAGCGGTGTCGCCGAACGGAGCCGCAAGGCCGTGTCGAGCTCCTCGACACCGGGTTGCTCGACGCCGGCGAGGTCGGCCACCGACCAGGCGACCCGGTGCACGCGCACGGAGCCGCGGCGGGTCAGCCGCCCGGAGTACACCTCCATGTCGAGCCGCAGGGCCGCTCCGTCAGTCAGGGGCCAGTGCTCGCGGAGCATGGGTCCAGGGGCCTGGGAGTTGAGTCGCCACGGATGGCCCGCATAGCGCTGCCTCTGCCGCGCTCGGGCGGCGTCAACGCGCACACGGATCATCGCGCTCGGCTCGGGACGCTCGAACGCCAACGGTTCGGCCCGCAGCTGCTCCTGCCTGATCGGCTCGACGAACCGCGTGATGTCGACCCGGTCGGCGATCGGCCCGGAGATCTTGCGGCGGTATTCGCGGCGCTTCAGCTCCGTGCAGGTGCACGTGTGGTCGCGGGAGTAGGGGTGGTAGTCGCCACATCGACACGGGTTGCACGCGAAGACGAACATCGCCCGCGCCGGGTAGGTGGCGTCCTCGTCGCCGCGTGAGATGGAGATCTCCCCCGACTCCAGGGGCTCGCGCAAAGCCTCCACCACGTCGGTCGGGAACAACGGGAACTCGTCGAGGAAGAGCACCCCGAGGTGGGCCTTGCTCACCTCCCCGGGGCGCACCCGGCCGGTGCCACCGCCGAGGATGCCGGTGCGGGAGGCCGAGTGGTGGGGTGCCCGGAACGGCGGACGGGTGATCCTCGACGCCCCCGCCTGCAGGATCCCGCACAGCGAGTGCACGGCCGTGAGCTCCAGTGACTCGTCGTCGCTCAGGTCAGGCAACAGACCCGGGATGCGTTCGGCCAGCGTCGTCTTGCCTGAGCCCTTCGGCCCCGTGAGCATCAGGTGGTGGCCGCCGGCGGCCGCCACCTCGATCGCGTAGCGGCTGTCGGCCATCCCGATGACGTCGGCCATGTCGAGGTCCTCGAGGCGCTCCTCGCCCCGCCAGCTGAGCAGCGGCGCTCCCGAAAGCCCTTCCACCTCAGGGGCTTCCGGGATGTCCTGGCCGGTGAGCAGCGCCACCACCTGCGCCAGCGAGCGGATCCCGAAGACCCGCATCCTGGGCACCATCGCCGCCTCGCCGATCTGCGGCTCGGGCACGTAGACCGTCTCGATGCCTCGCGCCGCAGCGGCCATGGTCATCGGCAGCACTCCGGGGACGCAGCGGATGCGGCCGTCCAGGGTGAGCTCACCGATCATCGCCGCCCCCTTCAGTGAGCTCTTGGGGAAGTTGGGGTCAGCGGCAGCCAGGACCGCCACGGCGATGGCCAGGTCGAAGTGCGGCCCCCGCTTCGGCAAGTCGGCCGGCGAGAGCAGGATCGTGGTCCGGCGCGTGTTGGGCCAGGCGAACTTGCTGTTGTTGACGGCCGACCGGCACCGGTCACGCGCCTCGGTGATGGACGTGTCCGGACGACCCACGAGCGAGGTCCCGATGAGGCCGTCGGAGAGGTCGACCTGCACGTCGACAACATGGCCGATCGCGCCCTGCAAGGACACCGTGTGGGTGGTGGCGACCATCAGCCCACTCCCTGCACGTGCACGACCTCGGCTGCCCCGCGCGCCGCCAGAAGCACGCCGACGAGGTCGATCCGGACGCCCGGCGGATGGACGTCGTGCTCCTCCAGCCAGCGCGCAGCCAGGCGTCGCAGCCGGGCACCCTTCGCCGGTGTGACCGCCTCCAGCGGGTGGCCGTAGGCCGCCGAGCTGCGCGTCTTCACCTCACAGAAGACCAGGACGTCACCGTCGCGGAGGACCAGGTCCACCTCACCGAGCTCGCACCGCCAGTTGCGGTCGACGAGCACCATGCCCTGCCCGACCAGCCGCTGGCCGGCGACCCGTTCACCGTAGGCCCCGAGGCTGTTGTTGCGTGCACCACTGCTCATGGGCATGAGCAGACCTGAACAGTCGATCTTCCGCCCAGTGGCATCGAGTCCCTGTGGACATAGGGCCCCGGAAGCCTACCTGGGTGTTGGAGGTGGTCGCCTCACCCCACGAGGCGGACGGGGTCACCGATCACGGTGGCGTCCCAGGTGGTCACGTCGTGGACCCCGGTGCCGCCGTAGTCGAGCCTCACCTTGTACCAACAGCCCCCGAACGAGGCGGAGTTGCACGAGTAGTTCACCGGGATCGGGATCGTGATGGTCTCGGTCTTTCCGTTGTTCTTCGAGGTACCGCCGCTGTCCTGGACGAACGGCGCCGTGCAGTTCGTGAGGGCGGTGCTCGTCGTGCCGGCCGAACCACCGATCGCATTGCACCCACCCGGGAACGGGACGGTGGTGATGGTGCCGGTGGCGTCCCCAGGGACCAGCACGCGCACCGAGCCGGAGCTGTTCGAGTCACCGGCGTCGAAGTAGCTGAACGAGATCTTCTGACCCGCGGCACCCGGGAGGATCCGGATCAGGTTGAACTCGGGGGTCGCTGCCGTGCTGTTCACGTAGATCGGCATGTGGTTGTAGCC
>JBDSXU010000415.1:0-8423 GCA_039926005.1 Marmoricola sp. | reverse complement strand
GAACCCGCCCGCGGTGAACTGCACCTCGAAGACCTCCGGTCGCTCACCGACCAGCGCCTCCTGCTCGGCGAGCGTCTGCTTGAGGCCCACGGTCCGGGTCGGCTCCCACAGGTAGCCGAAAGCCCGCCCGGTCACCTCGAGCTTGGAGTAGCGGGAGTGCTCGAGGACCTGCACCTCGTCGAGCTGTCCCAGGAGGTCGAGGAGCTCCGCGATGGACGTCATGGGATCGCGGTCATCGCGCGGTGAGCAGGGCCACGCACTCCACATGGTGCGTCATCGGGAACAGGTCGAGCGCGCGTAGGTCGGCCAGCCCGTAGCCGGCCTCGGCGAAGTAGGACACGTCACGTGCCAGCGAGGCCGGGTCGCAGGCGACGTAGGCCACGGCCCGCGGAGCGAGGTCGACGATGGACCGGACGACCTGGCGCTTGGCGCCCGCACGCGGCGGATCGAGTACGACGAGGTCGACCGGGTGCGCCCGACGCAGGGCACGGTCCACCCGGTCGCACACCACCGAGGCCTGTGGGAGGTCGGCGAGGTTCTCGAGCGCCAGGTCGGCGGCGCGTCGATCGCTCTCGATGGCCGTGACGCTCCCGGTGGGGCCGACCGCGTCGGCCAGGAAGGCGGAGAACAGCCCGACGCCGGCATACAGGTCCAGTGCCCGCTCCGCCGACACCGGCGAGAGCATCCGCAGCACCGTCTCGACCAGGGTCCGCGGGGCACCGGGGTGCACCTGCCAGAACCCGTCACCGGCGACATTGAAGGAATGGGAACCCGTCGCAGTGTCCACCTGCTCGACCACCGGACCGGATCTGTCGTGCTCGCGGGCATCGGGACGGGCGATCAGACAGTCATCCACCAGGACGACCTCGTGCGAGCGGTGCTTGCGCAGACCCAGGTCGCCGCCAGGCAGGTGCACGTACTGCATCCGGGTGCGCCAACGCAGACCCTCGTGGTCACCCGGGACCGGCTCGACCATGACCTCGCGGTCCAGACCCGCCAACCGGAACAGCTGTTCGGAGACGACAGCGCCCTTGAGCCTGCGCTGCTCCGCCAGGTCGACGTGCTGGAAGTCGCAGCCACCACAGCCACCGGGGTGCGCCAGCTGGCACGGGGGCGGCACCCGGTGAGGCGACGGCACGGTCACCTCGACGGCGTCACCGCGCAGGAACCGTCCGCTGTCCTCGGTGATCTCGACCGAGACCTGCTCACCCGGCAGGGAGTGCCGGACGAAGATCACGCGCCCCTCGTGCCGAGCCACGAAGTGGCCACCGTGCGCGACCGGGCCGACCTCGACGTCGAACCGCTGACCGACCAGCGACACCTGCTGATCCGTCACCGGGTTCGGCCGCGGCGTACGTCACCCGGGCGCGCGCGCTGCAACTCCCGGTCGTCACGGTCCTTGGCGTGCTCCGCACCGCGCAGTTGGTAGGGCACCGAGGTCACCATGACACCGGGGGTGAACAGCAGGCGACCCTTGAGGCGCAGGGCGGTCTGGTTGTGCAGGATCTGCTCCCACCAGCGGCCCACGACGTACTCCGGGATGTAGACCGCCACGACACCGCGCGGGTTGGCCTCACGCAGCTCGATGGCGTACTGCACGATCGGCCGGATCACCTCGCGGAAGGGCGAGTAGAGCATCTTCAGGGGTACGTCGATCCGCTGGGCGTCCCACTCGTCTACGAGCTTGTTGGACTTGCCACCATCGACGTCGACGTACACCGCCTCGAGGATGTTGGGGCGGCTCGCCTTGGCGTAGGCCAGCGCGCGCATCGTCGGCTTGTGCAGCTTGGAGACGAGCACGATCGCGTGCACCCGGGTCGGCAGCATCTGGTCGCTGTCGCCGATGACGAGCTCGGCCTCGACCCGGTCGTAGTGGCTGCGGATGGAACGCAGGATCGCGTAGAAGATGACCATCGCGAGGATCGCGATCCAGGCGCCCGCGAGGAACTTGGTGAGGACTACGACGACGAACACCGACGCGGTCATCGCCAGGCCGAAGCTGTTGATCAGCCGCGAGCGGAACATCCGGCGCCGGACCGCGGAGTCGGTCTCGGTCCTCAGCAATCGCGTCCAGTGCCGGATCATGCCGAGCTGGCTGAGGTTGAAGGAGACGAACACGCCCACGATGTAGAGCTGGATGAGGCGGGTGGTCTCGGCGTTGAAGGCCACGATGAGGACCATCGCGAAGCCGGCCAGGATCAGGATGCCGTTGCTGTAGGCGAGCCGGTCACCGCGCGAGCCGAGCTGCCTGGGGGCGAACCCGTCCTTGGCCAGGATCGAGCCGAGCACCGGGAACCCGTTGAAAGCGGTGTTGGCCGCGAGGATCAGAATGATGCCGGTCATGGCCACCAGGAAGTAGAAGCCCGGCGGGAAGTCGCTGAACACCGCCTTGGAGATCTGTGCGATCACGGTGTGCTGGTCGTAGTTGTCGGCGAGGGCTGACCCGTCGGCCTTGGTGAGGCGGCCGAGGTCGCGCTCGTCGACGTATCTCAGGCCCATGCTGCGCGCCAGGATGATGATGCTCATCATCATCGTGACCGCGATGGCGCCGAGGAGGAACAGCGTGGTCGCGGCGTTCTTGCTCTTGGGCTTGCGGAAGGCAGGGACACCGTTGGAGATGGCCTCGACCCCGGTCAGCGCCGCACAGCCCGAGGAGAACGCACGGGCCAGCAGGAAGATCATCGCCCCCTGCGAGATGTCGCCGCTGTAACCATGGGCGGGATGGATGACGAGCTTGGCGCTCTCGACGTCGGGGAGGGTCCCCTGCGCGGCACGGATGGAACCGTAGACGGCCATCCCGAGGACACCGAGCATGAACCCGTAGGTGGGCACGGCGAAGAACGCACCCGACTCGCGAACCCCACGCAGGTTCGCCGCGGCGAGCACGACCACCAGGATGCAGGCGACCAGCGCCTCGTGGCCGGAGAGCCCCGGGATCGCGGATGCGGCGTTCTGCACCCCGGAGGACACCGACACCGCGACCGTCAGCACGTAGTCGACGAGCAGCGCGGCGGCCACCGTCACGCCCGCGTTCTTGCCGAGGTTGACGCTCGCGACCTCGTAGTCACCGCCACCACTGGGGTAGGCGTGCACGTTCTGGCGGTACGACGCGACGACGGTGAGCATGACCACCGACACCGCGAGGGCGATCTTCCAGCTGAAGGCGTACGCCGAGGCCCCCGCGATCGAGAGCATGATGAAGACCTCGTCTGGCGCATAGGCCACGGAGGAAAGTGCGTCACTCGCGAAAACGGGTAGGGCGATGCGCTTCGGCAGCAAGGTCTCGCCCAGCTGTGAGCTGCGGAGCTTGCGGCCGAGCAGGATCCGCTTCGAGACATTTCCTACGCCCACACAGGGAGGCTAGAGCACTTGGCGCCGCTTCGAGTCAGGACCTATGTTCATGCCCGCCATTTCAGCGTCGTCGCGAGCGTCCCGGCACGGTGTGCACCGCAAGGCCGAGGAGGGAGCGATGCCCCCAGGCATCGTCGACCCACGAGAACGCCGCGAGGCGCAGCGGCCTCTGCAGGGGCAGTCATGGCCTAGTGTTCGGGGCGTGCACGTCGTGATCATGGGCTGCGGCCGCGTCGGTTCGACGCTCGCCAGAAGCCTCGAGGACCGGAACCACACCGTGAGCGTCATCGACAGCAACCCCGATGCGTTCCGGCGGCTAGGGCCGTCCTTCAACGGCACCAAGGTCACCGGCTACGGCTTCGACCAGGCCGTCCTGACCGAGGCGGGCATCGAGCGCGCCGACGCCTTCGCGGCCGTGAGCAGCGGTGACAACTCCAACATCATCGCCGCCCGGGTCGCCCGTGAGACGTTCGGAATCCAGCAGGTCGTCGCCCGGATCTACGACCCGGGCCGGGCCGAGGTCTACCAACGGCTGGGCATCACCACCGTCGCGACCGTGAAGTGGACCGCCGACCAGGTGCTTCGCCGGATCCTTCCCGCCGGGGCCGAGCCTGACTTCCGCGACCCATCCGGCACGATCCGCGTGGACCAGGTTCCCGTCCCCGAGCAGTGGGTGGGCCACCGCACGGTGACCCTCCAGGACGAGTCCACCTGCCGGATCGCCTGGATCGACCGGCTCGGCGTGGGCATGCTGCCCTCCCGCGAGTCGGTGCTGCAGGAGGGTGACATGCTCCACCTGGTCATGCGCGAGCAGAACGCCAGCGGTGTCTACGACGTACTCAAGAAGGGCCCGGAGGACGACTGACCATGAGGGTCGCCATCGCAGGAGCAGGGGCCGTGGGGCGTTCGATCGCGTGCGAGCTGATCGGCAACGGGCACGAGGTGCTGCTCATCGACAAGGACCCCTCATCGATCAAGCCCGACCGCGTCCCGGACGCGGAGTGGCTGCTGGCCGACTCCTGCGAGCTGTCCTCGCTCGAGGAGGCCCGGCTGCAGGAGTGTGACGTCGTCATCGCTGCGACCGGCGACGACAAGGCCAACCTCGTGACCTCGTTGCTGGCCAAGACCGAGTTCGGCGTGCCGCGGACGGTCGGCCGGGTCAACCACCCCAACAACGAGTGGCTGTTCACCGAGGCGTGGGGAGTCGACGTGAACGTCTCCACCCCGCGGATCATGTCGGCACTGGTCGAGGAGGCCGTGACCGTCGGCGACCTCGTGCGCCTGTTCACCTTCCGCAAGGGCAACGCCAACCTCGTCGAGATGACGATGCCGACCGACTCGCCGTACGTCGGGAAGCCCTGCGGACTGGTCCCGTTCCCGGAAAACTGCGCGCTGGTGACGATCCTGCGCGATGGGCAGGTCTACACGCCCGACCCCGAACAGCCCATCGAGGCCGGCGACGAGCTGCTGTTCGTGGTTCCCTCCGAGCTCGAGGAGGAGCTGGAGAAGATGCTCGCCCCCGACGAGCACGGCGACCATCCCCGCAGCACCAACTGACGCTCGCCTCAGGCGTGCAGGTGGGGCTCGGGTTCGCCCGGCTCCAGCGGGGTGCTGTTGCGGGTGAGGACCCACAGCATCGCCGCGAGCGCAGCGACCTGCAGCGGCCAGCCCATGGTCAGCTTGGCCACGCCGAGGGCTGCGACGGCGGAGTCGGTCGACCACAACTCGTTTCGGCCGGCGAGGTAGATCGGGCCCTGCACCAAGACCCGGATGATGCACGGGAGCGCGAGCAGCCAGGTCAGGCGGCCGCACAGGCGCACGACGTTCTTGTCGGTGTGCCAGGCGGTCGGGTCGCCTGCCACGCTGCCGACGATGAAGCCGACCAGGGGCCACCGGATGGCCACCGTGAAGACCATCACCAGCCCGTAGCCGAGGTTGTAGAGCAGACCCGGCAGGAAGTAGGCGAGGGCCTGCTCGCCCGCATCACCGCCGCCGCGCGCCGCCCGCCACGCGAAGAGTGCACCGATGCCGATGCCCACGAGGGCGTTGAGCACGAACTGGGGCGAGGACCGCTGGGCCAGCCGGATGGCCAGGAGCACGCCAGCACAGCCGACGCTGACGATGATCGCCAGCCGCAGGTCGTGGACGGTCAGGAAGAGGACCGTGAACGCAACGGTCGGGACTGCTGCCTCGAGCATCCCCCGCACTCCACCCAGAGCGTCCGAGAGCTGCTTGCGGACGACCTCCTCCACCGTGTGCGTCGACGCCGGGACTGGGGTGTCGGGAGTGACCGGGGTCATCGCGGCCTCAGGTCATAGCGCGGGTTGTACATCACCCTTTCCCCGTCCTGCACGCCGATCCGTCCCTCGATACGGATGCCACGACCCGGGGAGATGCCACCGATGCGGCGGCGTCCCAGCCAGACGACGTTGATGGAGCCGGAGCCGTCGTACAGCTCGGCCTCGAGGGCCGGCACGCCCCCACGCGGCCGGAGGGTCACGGTCTTCAAGGTGCCCTGCACGACAACCATCTGCCGGTCGGGGGCGTCCCTGATGGTGACCAGACCAGCCTTCTTCGTGTCCTTGCGCAGCTCTTTGGCTTCGTCGCGGTCCTGGTTGGCCCAGCGACTGATGGAAGCACGCAGACGGCTCTTGTGCTCGGACATGTGCGGAAGCCTATTCGGTGGGCGGAGCGGCGACCGGGGTCGCGTCGGAGGGCAGCGTGAGTCGCAGCGGAACACCGGGTGGCATGGCTTCGCGCCCGCGGCGTACGACGACCCGGCGGATGGCCTCCTCATAGGGGGCAGCGAGCTCGGTCTCCAACGCAGGCGGGCCCATCAACGTGGCGCGGAGCAGCCAGGCAGGACCCTCGTGAGCCACGATGCGGCTCGCCTGGGTGGCCGGCTGGCCGTCTGGACTCTGGATCGGCACCATGCACAGGAGCTCGGTGCCGAAGCTGCCCTGCTTCTCGTCGGACGTGCCGCCGAGCCTGGCCATCTCGGAGGAGATCCGCGGGCGTAGCGCGTCCCAGGCACCGCCGCCTCGCGAGGCAGCGAAGGCCCGCAGCTCGAGGGCGCCCTTCTCACCGACCAGGACGACGGCCATCACCTCGCCACTTTCCTCCTCGACCTGGAGCTGCATCTCCATGACACCGACAGGTGTCACCAGCAGGCTGCCGAGATCGATGCCGGGGTGTTCGTCGACGTCGACCTCGGACACGTCGAAGGGGCCGATGGGTTCCTCGGCGCCGGCAGCACCATCGGTCTCCTGAGTCGCCTCGTCCCCTGACGAGCCTGACTTGCGGCCGAACCTCACGTCGTCGTCCCTTCCGCCCGGTTTTCCTCCGGGGTCTGCTGTGTGAATCCCCCGGTGGAACCGTAACCCCCGGTTCCCCGGGACGACTCCGGTAGGTCGTCAGTCTCCACGAAGCACGCCGTCTCGAAGCGTTGAATCACCAACTGCGCGATCCGGTCACCGCGACGGACGGTGAACGGCTCGTGCAGGTCGGTGTTCACCAGGCACACCTTGACCTCACCGCGGTAGCCCGCGTCGATCGTGCCCGGTGCGTTGACGATCGAGATCCCGTGGCGCGCGGCCAGGCCCGAGCGTGGGTGCACCAGGGCCACGTACCCCTCTGGAAGGGCCATGGCGAGGCCCGTGGCCACCAGCGCACGCTCTCCGGGCTGCAGGGTGAGGTCCTCCGCGGAGTGCAGGTCCGCGCCTGCGTCGCCCGGGTGGGCGTACGACGGGAGCGGCAGCCCCGGGTCGACCCGCCTGATCGAGATCTCCACCATGGCTCGCGACCCTACTCGCGCTCATCGACGGGCCGGGTGACAGGCTTTGGCCGTGCCATCGCCCGTGTCCCCCGCCTACTCCGAGCGTCTGCACGTGCCTCTGCGCTGGTGGGTGCAGGCGACGATGCTGCTGGCCAGCCTCTGGCTCGCGTTCGTCGTTGCTATGCCGGCCTGGGCGGCGTGGTCGGCCACCGGTGTGCTCGTGCTGCTCACCCTCGGGATGTTCACCTGGATCGGGAGCACCAGGGTGGCCGTCCACGACGGCGTCCTGCACGCCGGCAACGCGCACATCTCGGTCGACCTCCTGGGACCCGTCGAGCCACTCGACCCGGAGGAGACCCGGCGGGTGCACGGTGTGGACGCCGATGCCAGGGCGTTCCTGATGACCCGCCCCTACCTGAAGCGGTCGGTCAAGGTCACGCTCGCTGATCCGGCCGACCGGACCCCCTACTGGCTGGTCTCAACCCGGCACCCCCGCGAGCTCGCTGCGGCCCTCACGGCCCCAGACGGTTCTGACTAGGGTTACTGGGTACTCGGGGTCTGACTAGGCATCACCTGAAAGGCAGGACATGGCCAAGGACAAGTCGAAGAAGAAGTCGAAGGACAGCTCGAAGGTCTGGTCGATCTTCTCGCTCGCGGCCGCGCTGCTGAGCGCCACGGTCGCGCGCAAGAGCTTGACCAAGGCGTGGCAGACTGCGACCGGCAAGAACCCACCTGCCAACCCGGCCGACCCCGATGTCGACCTATGGGAGGCAGTTCTGTGGGCCGCGGTCAGCGGTACCGTCGTCCAGCTGGCACGGATGCTGGCCACCCGCAGAGCGGCCAACTACTACGCGAAGTCGACCGGGCACCTACCTCCGGCGCTGCGCAAGGACCACCAGGACGCTGACGACGCTCCGGCGTCGACCAACTGAGCCCAGCTCCTGGGCAAGCCGAAGGGCCGCCTCCCTCGCGGGAGACGGCCCTTCGCCTTCGGTGCGCGTCTCAGGCGCAGTCGCGACAGATCAGCTTCTTCTCATCCGCGAGCTGGCTGCGGTGGTGCACCAGGAAACAGCTCATGCAGGTGAACTCGTCCAACTGCTTGGGCTTGACCTCGACGGCCAGCTCCTCGTGCGACAGGTCTGCCCCTGGCAGCTCGAAGGACTCGGCTGCTTCAGCCTCATCCTCGTCGACCTTCCCGGAATTCTTGTCGTGACGGCGCGCCTTGAGCTCTTCGAGGCTGTCCTCGTTCTGCTCCTCTTCGGTCTTGCGCGGTGCGTCGTAATCGGTTGCCATGTTC
>JBDSXU010000414.1:0-9569 GCA_039926005.1 Marmoricola sp. | reverse complement strand
AACCCTTGACAGCAACGGTCCCACTCGATTTGGATTGGCACTGACGCCGTCGTACCCGCACGTGCCTCGGCCCTCACCGTTCGAACCGAACTCACACAGACTCCGGAGACCCCCATGTCGAACCTCTCCCAGCTCCGTCTCGGCACCGCGCCGGACTCGTGGGGCGTCTGGTTCCCCAGTGACCCCCACCAGGTCACGTGGGACGCCTACCTCGACGAGATCGCTGCGGTGGGCTACGTCTACACCGAGCTCGGGCCACAGGGATTCATGCCGCAGGACCCCTCCCAGCTGAAGGAGGAACTCGCCCGGCGCAACCTCACCGTCTGCGGCGGCACCGTCTTCGCCGGCCTGCACAAGGGCCAGGATGCGCTGGACAAAGCGATCGCCGAGTTCAGCCAGGAGTCCAAGCTCCTGGCCGCCGTCGGCGCCGAGTACCTCGTCCACCTGCCGGAGCAGTACACCGACCAGCACACGGGCGCGGCCACGGACGGCGGTGACCTCGACCCCGAGCAGTGGAAGAACCTGGTGAGTGGCACCGACGAGCTGGCCAAGGTGATTCACGGCGAGTACGGCGTGAAGCTGGTGTTCCACCCGCACGCCGACACGCACGTCGACACGCAGGAGCGGATCGAGCGCTTCCTCGCCGACACCGATCCAGAGCTCGTGAACCTCTGCCTCGACACCGGTCACGTCTCCTACTGCGAGGGCGACAACATCGAGATCATCAAGAAGTTCCCCGAACGGATCACCTACGTGCACCTCAAGTCCGTCGATCCCGTCATCCGGGCTCGCGCACTCGCGGAGAAGATGCCGCTCTCGGAGTCGGTGAAGCTCGGCATCATGTGCGAGCCGCCCTACGGCGAGCCCGACATGCCGCCGCTGCTCGACGAGCTCGGCAAGCTCGACCGGGAGATCTACACCGTGATCGAGCAGGACCTCTACCCGGTCGAGCCACACATCCCGTTGCCCATCGGTGCACGCACCGCCGGCTACTACGTCGGCTGCGGGCTCGGGCCCGTGCGTCGCTGGCCCTACTGACACCACCCGACGAAGGAGATCAGCTCATGACACTCAAGGTCGGAGTCATCGGGACCGGCATGATCGGTCGCGACCACATCCGCAGGCTCACCGAGGTGGTCTCGGGTGCCGAGGTGGTCGCGGTGGCCGACGCCGACGAGGTGTCCGCCAAGGAGGTGGCCGCCGGTCTGGCCACCGCGACAGTCCACGTCACCGGTGAGGAGCTCATCGCGGACGACAACGTGGACGCGGTGATCGTGTGCTCGTGGGGTCCCACCCACGAGCAGTACGTCGTCGCCGCGGTCGAGGCGGGCAAGCCCGTCTTCTGCGAGAAGCCGCTCGCGACGACCACCGAGGCGTGTCAACGGATCATGGACGCAGAGGTGGCGAGCGGGAAGCGCCTGGTCCAGGTCGGCTTCATGCGTCGGTACGACGCGTCGTACCGGGCGCTCAAGCGGGCGATCGACTCCGGGGTCGTGGGTGCTCCGCTCATCTACTACTCCGGCCACCGCAACCCGTCGGTGCCCGAGCACTACACGAAGGACATGGCGATCGTGGACACGGCCGTGCACGACTTCGACGTCGCGCGCTGGCTGCTCGGCGAGGAGCTCAGCGCGATCCGCGTCCTCGCGGCCAAGCCCAACAGCCACGGTGGCGACCTGCAGGACCCGTTGCTGATGATTCTCGAGACCGAGTCGGGGGTGCTGGTCAACGTCGAGACGTCCGTGAACATCCGCTACGGCTACGACATCCGTGGCGAGGTCGTCGGAGAGGACGGCACCGCGGCGCTGGCCGAGACTGGCCAGGTCGTCGTGCGCACGAGCAACAGCGTCGGCGTCCGGGTCCCGGAGGACTGGCGCGAGCGCTTCATCGCCGCCTACGACGTCGAGTTCCAGGAGTGGATCAACGAGGTCGTTGCCGGTGAGGGCCTGACCGGCCCGAGCTCCTGGGACGGGTACGCCGCGCAGGTCGTCTGCGACGCCGGCGTCAAAGCGCTCTACAGCGGCGACCGGATCGAGATCGAGCTCGGGGACAAACCAGCCCTCTACTCCTGACCCGAACCACCCCACGAGAAGGATCGAACCACCATGACCCAGGACTCACTCGGCATCGCGGTCATCGGCGTCGCAATGGTGGGGCGCGCCCACGCGGCCGGCTACCGGACTGCCGGCAGCCGATTCGACATCACCGGCCGACCGGACACCCGACTGGTCGCGATCGCTGACGCCGACGAACCTGCTCGAGGCGGCCGACCAGGCTGGGCTCGCGTGAGAGCGTCCTGACTGATAAAGTCGGAATGTAAAGACAAAGTAGAGGAGAGTTTCGTTGAGGACCATCGAGCACTGGATCGCAGGCAAGACCACGGCAGGCACCTCTGACCGCTCCGCGCCGGTCTACAACCCGGCGACGGGTGAGCAACAGGCCGAGGTTCTGTTGGGCAGCAAGGCCGACGTGGAGGCCGCGATCGCGGCGGCGAGCGATGCGTTCGCGGACTGGTCGCAGACCTCGATCAGCAAGCGCACGAAGGTGTTGTTCGCGTTCCGCGAGATCGTCAATGCGCGTGCTTCGGAGATCGCCTCGCTGATCACTGACGAGCACGGCAAGGTGCTCTCCGACGCGCTGGGCGAGGTGCAGCGCGGACTCGAGGTGGTGGAGTTCGCGTGCGGTATTGCCAGCCTGCTCAAGGGTGACTACTCCGACCAGGTCTCCTCCGACATCGACACCTTCTCGTTCCGTGAGCCGCTGGGAGTGGTGGCCGGCATCACGCCGTTCAACTTCCCGGCGATGGTGCCGATGTGGATGTTCCCGGTCGCGATCGCCTGTGGGAACACCTTTGTCCTAAAGCCCAGTGAGCGGGACCCCTCCGCGTCGATGCTGATCGCCCAGATGTGGCAGGAAGCCGGTCTGCCTGACGGCGTGTTCAACGTGGTGCATGGCGACAAGCTCGCCGTCGACACGATCCTGGACTCGCCGGACGTGGCCGCGGTGTCGTTCGTCGGCTCGACCCCGATCGCGAGGTACATCCACGAGCGGGGTACGGCGAACGGCAAGCGTGTCCAGGCCCTGGGTGGGGCCAAGAACCACGCGATCATCCTCCCGGACGCCGACGTGGAGTTCGCCGCGGACCATCTCGCTGCGGCGGCCTTCGGGTCGGCTGGTGAGCGCTGCATGGCGATCTCGGCAGCGGTCGCAGTCGGCGACGTCGCCGACCGTCTCGTCGAGGCCGTCAACGAGCGTGCTCGTGCGGTCAAGGTCGGCAGCGGCCGTGACAGCGACAGCGAGATGGGTCCGGTCGTGACTCGCGAGGCACAGCAGCGAATCGTCGGGCTGATCGGCACGGGCGAGGAGCAGGGTGCCCGGATCTCGGTTGATGGCCGGACCCTGAGCGTGGCGGGCCACGAGGAGGGGTTCTTCGTCGGTCCCACGGTGATCGACGGCGTCACGACCGAGATGGACGTCTACACCCAGGAGATCTTCGGCCCGGTGATCGCCGTCGTCCGCACCGACACCGTGGACGAGGCGATCGCCCTGGTCAACGCGAACCCCTACGGCAACGGGACAGCGATCTTCACCAACAGCGGCGAGGCGGCCAGGCGGTTCCAGCGCGGTGTCCACGTCGGGATGATCGGGATCAACGTGCCGGTGCCGGTGCCGATGGCCTACTACTCCTTCGGCGGCTGGAAGGACTCGCTCTTCGGGGACAAGCACGTCCACGGGCCCGAGGGCGTCAGCTTCTACACCCGGGCCAAGGTCGTCACGGCCCGCTGGCCACGCACGGAGGACGCCAGCCCCGGCAACTCAGGGGCGAGCTTCCACTTCCCGACGTCGAAGTAGCCACCGCGCACCGACCGAACCCACGAGCACACGCAGGAGACGACCATGAAGATCGCGCTGGATCCGTACATGCTGCGCAGCACTCCGCTGCTGGAGCTGCCTGGGGTGGTGTCCGAACTCGGCTATGAGCACATCGAGCTCTCGCCGCGCGAGGACTTCACGCCGTTCTTCGTGCACCCACGGGTCGACGACGCCGGCGTCAAGGCGTTCAAGAAGGCGCTGGACGGGGCAGGGGTGGAGGTCGCCGCGCACCTCCCGCTGTACCGCTGGTCAGGACCGGATGAGGACGAGCGCCAGGCGGCGGTGCGCTACTGGAAGCGGGCCATCCAGATCACCGTTGACCTCGACTGCCAGGTGATGAACTCGGAGTTCAACGGCCGTCCCGAGGCGGCGAGTCTCTCGGAGGCCCAGTTCTGGAGGTCGATGGAGGAGCTGCTCCCGGTCTTCGAGCGTGAGGGCGTGGAGCTGCGCTTGGAGCCGCACCCGGACGACTTCGTCGAGGACGGACTGGTCGCGGTCGACATGATCCGCGGGATCAACTCCCCGCTCGTGTCCTTCCTCTACTGCTGCCCGCACACATTCCACATGGGTGGCAACATGGTCGAGATCATGGAGTACGCCGGGGACCTGATGACTCAGCTGCACGTCGCGGACTCGTTCGACCACACCGGGTCCTCGGGCCTGCGCTACATCACCAACCCGCCGGGCAACGCTATCCGGGTGCACCAGCATCTCGACATCGGTCAGGGCGAGGTGAAGTGGGACCTGTTCTTCGAGACGCTGAACAAGCTCGGCTTCGGTGACCGGGAGGGCAACATCATGACTTCGTGCGTCTTTGCCTGGGAGGAGCGCGCCGCCGAGTCCAGCCGGTTCATGCGCGAGACCATCGACTCCTACGTGGGGTCCTGGTGAGCACCGACGCGGGCACGCTCGGCCTGGAGCTGCTGACGGTCGGGCGCGTCGGGGTGGACATCTACCCGCAGCAGAACGGTCCGCTCAAGGACGTCTCGAGCTTCGCCAAGTACCTCGGCGGCACGGCCACCAACGTCGCTGTCGGAGCCTCGCGTCTGGGTCGCCGCTCTGCGGTGCTGACCAAGGTCGGCGCGGACCCGTTCGGTGAGTTCGTGCGTGAGTCGCTGGAGGGTTTCGGTGTGGACGCGTCCTACGTCGGGACGGCGCCTGGTCTGAACACCCCGGTCGTGTTCTGTGAGCTCGACCCCCCCGAGGACCCGGGCCTGTTCTTCTACCGGGCGCCGATCGCGCCTGATCTGATGCTGGGTGATGACGACGTCCCGTGGGAGCAGGTCCGCGACGTGCCCGTGTTCTGGGTCACCGGCACAGGGGCCAGCGTCGAGCCCTCACGCACCACCCAGCTGGCGATGCTCAAGCACCGCGGCCGGCCGGAGTCCGGCAGCAACCGCTACACGGTACTTGACCTCGACTGGCGCCCGATGTTCTGGTCCTCGGTCGACGAGGCTCGGGTCGAGTACGACGCGATGCTGGACCATGTCAACGTCGCGGTCGGCAACCGGGCCGAGGTCGAGGTGGCGGTGGGGACCAGCGACCCCCACGAGGCAGCGGAGCGTTTGCTGGCTCGGGGCCTGCAGCTGGCCATGGTCAAGATGGGTGCTGACGGGGTCCTTGTCGCCACCCCCGAGGCGACCCGGGTCGTGACACCTCATCGCGTGCAGGTGGTGTGCGGCCTCGGTGCCGGCGACGCCTTCGGAGCGGCTCTCGCGCACGGCCTGCTCTCGGGCTGGGACGCCGTCCGGATCGCCGAGCACGCCAACGCCGCGGGCGCGATCGTCGCCTCGCAGCTGGCGTGTGCCGATGCCATGCCCACCCTCGACGAGCTCGTTGGGCTCGTCGCCCGCCAAGGAGGATCGTCATGACCGTTGCCGAGGACGAGCTCATCAGTGAGCGGCGTGGACCGATCATCACCGACGCCCAGTGGCGGGACCTGCTGGAGCGCCGGGCCACCGACCCCGGTGCGATCGCCACGGCGTACGCCGCCCGGCGTCGTCCCGCGCAGGTGGTCTCCGAGCGAGGGACCCTCTTCCTCGTCGCCGCCGACCACCCCGCTCGCGGGGCGCTCGCCTCCGGTGGCGACGCGATGGCGATGGCCGACCGACGCTCGCTGCTCGCCCGACTGGTCGAGGCCCTGCACCACCCTGACGTCGACGGTGTGCTCGGCACACCCGACATCATCGAAGAGCTCCTGCTCCTGGGTGCACTCGACGACAAGGTCGTGATCGGCTCGATGAACCGGGGCGGTCTCGACGGCGCCACCTGGACCATGGACGACCGCTTCACCGGCTACGACGCGGCCAGCATCGCCGCCTGCCGTCTCGAGGGCGGCAAGATGCTGCTGCGCATCGACGACACCGACGCCGGGACCGCCACCACGATCGAGGCGTGTGCCCAGGCCGTCAGCGAGCTCGCCGCACTCGGGCTCGTGGCGATGGTCGAGCCGTTGCCCTACGAGCGCGACGAGAGTGGGGCCCTGTTCCTGCGCAAGGACGGCCCTGCCCTGTCCCGCGCGGTCACGATCGCGTCGGGTCTGGGGACCACCAGTGCCTACACCTGGCTGAAGATGCCTGCCTGCGAGGAATACGAGACCGTTTTCGGCTCGACCACGTTGCCGTGCGTCGTCCTCGGCGGAGTGCCGAGCGGTGACCCCGCCGCGGACCTCGTGTCCTGGGGCCAGACCCTGTCCCACCCCGCCGTGCGCGGACTGGTGGTGGGCCGGACCCTGCTCTACCCCCCCGACGGCGACGTCGGCGGGGCGGTGCACGAGGCCGCCGAGGTGCTCGTCTCGGCGAAGCAGGGGGGCTGACGTGAGCATCCATCGACCATTCGCCGGATCAGCCGGGACAACGGGCGAGCTGGTGTCGCTGACCCCCGAGGACGCCGGCTGGGAGTGGACGGGCCTGCGCGTCGTGCGCCTGTCGCCCGGAGAGAGTGTCCAGGTGGCGACCGGGCCGAGCGAGGTGTTCGTGCTGCCGCTGCGCGGGGCGCTGCGAGTCGAGGTGTCCCCCGCGGACGAGCCGGCACGGTCCGAGGCGAAGTTCGACCTCGACGGGCGAGCCAGCGTGTTCAGCGCCGTCACGGACTTCGCGTACGTCGGACGCGATAGTGTCGTGGTCCTCGAGAGCGAGGCGATCGCCGAGGTGGCCCTGCCCTCAGCCCGGTGCTCCCAGCGGCTGGAGGCCAGGTACGGTCGCGCCTCCGACGTACCCGTGGAGACCCGAGGCGCCGGCAACGCCAGCCGGCAGGTCAACAACTTCGGGGTGCCCGGTGTCTGGGACCACGCCGAGAAGCTGGTCTGCTGCGAGCTGATCACCCCACCCGGCAACTGGTCGAGCTACCCGCCGCACAAGCACGATGCCTCGGAGCCGTGCCCGGTGGTCAACGAGGAGATCTACTACTACCGGATCGCCGGTCCCGACCAGGTCACGCCTACGGGCGATGGGTTCGGCTTCCACCGCACCTACACCGGCCCGGAGCACGACCGGGCCGGGCTGTCGCCGATCGACGAGACCCTCGAGGTACGCGACCACGACGTCGTCCTGGTGCCGCACGGCTACCACGGACCCTGCATGGCTGCGCCCGGCTACCCCATGTACTACCTCAACGTGATGGCCGGCCCCGCCGACGAACGGGCGATGGCCTTCTGTGACGACCCGTCCCACGCGTGGCTGCGGGACAGCTGGGACAACCAGTCGATCGATCCTCGTTGCCCGGTCACCACGGCCGAGGGACGGGTGGACGGACTGGTTCCGTCGTACGACGATCACACGGAGGACGCACGATGACCGGCACGATCCGCCTCACCACTGCCCAGGCACTCGTTCGCTGGCTGGTCGCTCAACGCTCCGAGCTGCTCGACGGGACCGAGGTGCCGCTGTTCCCGGGTGTGTTCGCGATCTTCGGGCACGGCAATGTGCTCGGACTCGGGACGGCCCTGCAGCAGGCACGTGAGGAGCTGCCCACCTGGCGTGCGCAGAACGAGCAGGGGATGGCGCTGGCTGCCATCGCCTACGCCCGGGCCACTGACCGTCGCCAGGTGATGGTGGCCACCAGCTCGGTCGGGCCGGGCGCGCTCAACATGGTCACGGCCGCCGGGCTGGCCCACGCCAACCGGTTGCCGGTGCTTCTCCTTCCCGGCGACACCTTCACCTCGCGTGCACCGGACCCGGTGCTCCAGCAGGTCGAGCACTTCGGTGACCCCACGATGTCGGTCAACGACTCGTTTCGTGCGGTCTCGCGCTACTTCGACCGGATCACCCGGCCCGAGCAGCTGATCTCGACGCTGCCCCACGTGGCGCGCGTGCTGACCGACGCCGCCGACTGCGGGCCGGTCGTGCTGGCCTTGCCGCAGGACGCCCAGGTCGAGCAGTTCGACTTCCCGCTGGCGATGTTCGAGCCGCGCGTGCACCGGGTCCCGCGCCAGCGTGCCGACCGTGACGACCTGGCCGATGCCGTGACAACGCTGCGCGGGGCCGAGCGGCCGCTGCTCGTGGTCGGCGGTGGCGTGCGCTACTCGGGGGCTGCCGCGGAGGCGCTCGCCTTCGCCGAGACCCACGGCGTCCCGGTCGTGGAGACCGTTGCCGGGCGCACCCTCGTGCCCCATGACCACCGGCTCTACGGTGGAGCGCTCGGCATCATCGGCGCCACCTCGGCGAACACACTGGCGGCTGCGGCCGACGTCGTGCTCGCGGTGGGCACCCGGTTGCAGGACTTCACCACGTCCTCGTGGACGGGCTTCGCCTCCGACGTACGCCTGGTCACGGTGAACGCGGCCCGCTTCGACGCCGTCAAGCACTCCGCGCAGGCGGTCGTCGGCGACGCCCGCGAGACCATGGTCGAGCTGTCCGCGGAGCTCGCGGGCTGGACGGCTGACCCCGACTGGGCCGATCGCGCCTCCAGCGAGCTCGCGGCATGGGACGCCCACGTCGACGAGCTTCGCGCGGGCACCGCTCCGGACGGTGCGCTCACCTACGCGCAGGTCGTCGGGGTCGTGAACGACGCCAGCGGCCCCGAGGACTACGTGCTCACCGCCTCCGGTGGGATGCCTGGCGAGCTGCACGGCGGCTGGCGCACGGGCATCGTCAAGCAGGAAGGGTCGGCGACCTCAGGCGCGACGATGGACCTGGAGTACGGCTTCTCCTGCATGGGCTACGAGGTGGTCGCTCCCTGGGGTGCTGCGATGGCCCGCGCCCAGACCCACCCCGGCGGCCTGGTCACTGGACTCTTCGGCGACGGGTCCTACCTGATGCTCAACTCCGAGCTCTACTCGGCAGCCTTCGCAGGCGTGCCGTTCGTCGCGATGCTCTGCGACAACTCCGGCTTCGCGGTCATCCACCGGCTGCAGACCAACCAGGGCGCCGAGGGCTTCAACAACATGCTCGCCGACTCGCGTGGTCCCGGTGCCGACGGCAGCGTGCACGTCGACTTCGCCGCGCACGCCCGTTCACTCGGCTGCCTGGTCGAGGACGTACCTGCCTCGGCCGGCGTAGAGGAACTGCGGGCGGCGTACGACCGGGCCCGGGCGGCCGCGCGCCAGGAGCAGCGTCCGGCCGTCGTGGTCTGCCGGACCCACTCGTCCACCTGGACCGAGGCCGGCGCGTGGTGGGAGACCGGCGTGCCCGAGTCGCTCAGCGGCCGTGCGTCCTACGACGAGGGTAAGGCGGAGCAGCTCCGATGGCTGTGAAGCC
>JBDSXU010000413.1:0-6604 GCA_039926005.1 Marmoricola sp. | reverse complement strand
CGCTACCGAGATCATCGAAGGGTGTGACCTTGCTGGGATGTCCATCGTGAACCCCAGTGGCATCGACACCCCGGCAGGGAGTGGCGAAGCGCTGAAACGTCTCGACGGACTGCAGTTCGAGCTGCAGGAAGGGCCCTGCTACGACGCCCTGCGCCTGCACGTGGTCGTGATCGGCCGCGACCTGGCCAACGACGTTCGTTGGCCCAAGTGGGGACCACGTGTCGCGAATGAGATCGGTGTCCGGAGCATCGTCAGCTATCGGCTCTTCTCCGGTGAGAACACACTCGGCGCGATGAACCTCTACTCACACTCGCTCGACGCGTTCGACAACGAGGACATCGAAAACGGAGGGGCCCTGGCGGCGCACGTTGCCGTCGCCCTGATCGAGGCGCAGACCGTCACCAACCTGGAGACGGCGATCGACGCGCGTACGACGATCGGCCAGGCCGAGGGCATCCTGATGGAGCGCTTCGACCTCCTGCCCGCTCAGGCCTTCGACGTACTCCGCCGCGTCTCCCAGGCCCGCAACATCAAGCTGAACCGCGTGGCCCAGGAGCTCGTCCGGACCAGGGTCACGCCGGCTTAGAGCGGTCCGCCCACCGACCCCTCAGGCTCCGCACGTGCCCTTCTTGGCGGCCTTGCCGTCGCAGTAGTTGGTCTTCAGGAACGGCGGCGTGATGACGCCCTTGCGCAGGGTGATCCTGCCGGTGTCGCCGACCTTGGGAACCCGGCCCTTCAGCAGCTTGCGCTTGCCCACCCTCACCGCGGTGATCGTCGCGTCGGCGGTCGTGGTCCCTGCCTTCGTGACGGGATTGTCGAGCTGGTAGGTCAGCTGGACCACCAGGGCACAGCAGCCGTCCTGGATCTTCTCGGTGGCCACCCCTTGGGCATTGACGGTCAGCAACCGGGTGTGGCCCGACCAGAGGCCGAGGAGGTCAGTGAAGTCCTGTTGGGCACGGCGTACGACGACACGCTCGCGCTGGTCCGCGGCCCGGCTCGAAAGCGCCTTGCCTAGCCTGCCGAAGAACGCCGGAAAGGACGGGGCGGAGACCAGGGGCTGGAGCAGCAGCGCCCTCGACCCGAAGATCTTGACCAGCTTGGCTGTCGTGAAGCAGCGCGTGACGACCGTGTCGACACCCTTGCTCAGGGCGCGGGCGCAGCGCGGCCGGTCCAGGAGCGCCTTGACGGTCGGGTCCGCCTGCGCCGGACCGGCGCTGAAGTCGTCGAGCCGGATCACCAGCGCGCGCGTCCCGGCCTGCAGCACGCGCAGGGACTGTGCCTCGGGCGTGCTTGCGGCGACGATCTGCACCTTGGACTCGGGCTCGAGCTCAGCGTCGTACGTCGCGGTGTGGCCGGGGGCGACGATGGTGTTCGTGGTCCCGAGGATCTTGGGCCACAGGGCGTAGGCAGCGACGTCGCCGGGCACCTTGACGACCTCCATGTCGGCGTGGGTGACCTCGACCGGGATCGGCCTGCGGTTGGTGATCTTGAGGACCCGCTTGCCCTGACGGAGGCCGAAGCACCAGTAGAGGGTCTTGTGCTGCGTCGCACTCACGACATAGCCGGACTCTCTGGCCGCCTTGGGTTCCACGCACGTCGGCTTCACGAGCTTCTTCTTCGTGGGGAGGGGTGCCAGCCCAGTGCGTACGTCGGACTGGAAGCCCTGCGTCGCCCCGGCGAGGTCGATTGCGAAGACGCCCACCTGGTTCAGGGAAGTCGTCTTGAACTCGACGTGCCGCTGGTCGCTCGTAAGGCGGCCGCGTGCGTAGGTCCAGTCCGCACTCTCCGACTCCCGGCTGGCCACCAGGAGAGGGGTGGTCGCCGGCAGCGCGTTGTCCAAGCGCAACGTGACCGTGGCCGCCCGCTCGAGGGGCCCGATCGGCGTCAGGGTGAACACGGGCGAGACGAAGTCGAGGTTGTCGCCGTTCTCGCTTCCGGGGGAGGAGTCGGTGACCTCGATGTCGACGTCGTCCGGCAGTCCGGTCGCAGCGATCTCAGGGTCCGTCGGCGTGGCCGCGATGCTCGGCGCCGGTGGCGTCGCTGCCTTCTCGGCAGCCCCACATGCCGTCACGCTCAGCACGACGAGCAGCGCGAGCAACGCGTGCGCCAGCGCAACGCGTCGCGGTGGAGCGTGACCCATGTAGTCCCCTGCGGCAGTCGATGCGGTTCTCGTTGTTCAAACGGTACGTGGTCGCAAGCCACATTTCGGAGCTTTTGACATCAGCTGTCGAGCCGTGTTTCGAGGGCGCGCTCAGGACGTGGTCGGTTCCTCGTCGATGATCCGGCGGTGCAGCTCGGTCGTGAGCAGGTGGATGTTGCGGGTGATCTCGGTGTTCGTCTTGAGCTCGAGCTCCTGCGCGACGAAGTCGTGGTCGGCTTTTGCCTGCTGGAAGGCCGCCTGCCTGTTCTGGCCGATCATCACGAACGTCGAGAGGAAGATCGCCTCGAGTGAGACGACCAGGGTCAGGGTCGGCCACGGGTTCGCCTCAGCGAACAGCATCCAGACCACGAAGGCGAGCGCGTGCAGGTAGACGAAGTTCATCGACCCGGCGAACTTGGTGATCGCGTCGGCGACACGCAGCTGCAGGTCAGCGGCCTCCTTCGCACGCATGGCGGTGACGACCGGGTGCGCGAGGTGGGCCGCCTCTTCGCGCACCGTCCTGTGGTGTCCCGTCTGCGGGCCGGCTGGCTCGGTCATGGAGGTCTCCGTCCCGTGGATGCTTGTCCCGGCATCATCCGCCCGAGACCTCAGCAGGTGAAGCCGGGGGCTGGGTTGCATCGACCGCGAGCCCAGGGCTCCGGTTTGAGAGGCAGCCAGCGCCTCGAAACCACTGGACAAATGCCGGCCATACCGTCGCCGATCCCGACTCGCTTGCTCAGCATTTCCAAGCAGTTTCACTCGGACCCACGCGAACTGGTGGTGGGTCTGTGAAATGGCGTGGGTTCGCAGCGGCGTTCCGCGCCCGCCCGGCAAGGCGGAGGAGCGAGGCATACCGAGGTCGAGACCCTGCCTGCGGGGGTTGTCGCGGGACTGATGCACGGCGGCCCGCGGGACTGACGTCAGCCGTGAGTCGGGCGGACCAGCCTCCGGCGATGACCGAGTTGGCGCGCTCTCGGCCACTGCAGGTCAGGAGATCTTGAGAGTCCCCTCGAGCACCTCGGTCTGGCAGTTCTGCTCGTTCGCTTCGCAGGTGAACACGTTTCCGACGACGTAGGCGATCCCCTTCCGGATGCGGACCGGTTCTCGTGCGAGCAGAACCTTGATCCCTTGCTGTCGGCATTCGGAGGCATCCGCGATTCCTTCGGCGCGTGCCGTCCGGCCACGCCGCACCCGCTCGTACATCGACAGGTTTGCGTTGGCGAAGCCTCCCGCAGGACATCCACGGCCGAGCACGACGACGACCTCACCGTTGCGCTTGAGCATCGCCCTCGCGTCCAGGGGTGCGTTGGCCGGGTCGGATCGTGACGTGTGCCGAAGACGCAGGGTCTTGCGAATGACGGGGTCCTTGCAGTGGAGCTCGGCGGCATCGCAAGCGAGGAGCCGACCGGTGACTCGTAGCTTCCTGCCCGCGCGAAACGCCTTCGAGGTCGACGCCACGATGTGGTGGTCAGAGTGCGCACGGTTGTCACAGGTCAGGTTCTCGATGTTGCCCACGTCGGTGCCGGTTGCCGTGGCCGTCGGGCGCAGACGCTGGGTCACGTCGAAGGCGACAATCGCATAGCCCCTGCTTCCGCCGTACTTGGGAGCACAGGCGTAGGTGAAGCGGACCTTGATCGCTGCCCCGTGGGCGAGCGAACGCACCGGACCGATCCGGATGGACAACGACGTCTTCGCGATCGCCGGGACCGCGGTCACCCCACTCAGGATGAGGGTACCCACCAGCACCACCACGAGCTTTCGCACGAGACCCGCCTCCCAACCGCTGTCACCTGTACGCACTTCCCACGAAACTGGCCGTGTTCGCCGAGGCTGTCAACCGCACATCTAGGCCAGTGAGGACAGGCGGCTCCCCATCACACACGCCGGGGCGCTGCAAGTCAGGGCATTTGGTCCCTTTACGCGAGACATTAAGCCCTGCCACGGCACCGACATGTCGTTGCACACTGGACGGTGAGCGACAACAGTTCGCCTGCGCACACCTGGAGGAATCATGGGAACCAAGGCAGGAACAATCGTCGTCGGGGTCGACGGCTCCGACTCATCCACGCGAGCACTCGCCTGGGCGACCGACCAGGCCGTGGTCGAGCACCGACCACTGACGCTGGTGCATGCCATCCACGCAGTCACCCCCGCCTACACGGACGCGGCCATCGTCCACCCGAGGGAGGCCGGCGCCATCCTGACGGCGGAGGGCCAGAAGGTCCTGGACACTGCGCACGCCAAGGTCGATGCCTCAGCGCCCGACCTCGAGGTCCATCAGGTGCTCGAGTTCGTCGACCCCCGCGAGAAGCTCCTGCAGCTCTCGCAAGACGCGGCCATGGTGGTGCTGGGTTCACGGGGTCGTGGCAAGTTGCGCAGCCTGCTCCTCGGCTCGGTCGGTGTCGCGCTCGTGCGCCACGCCCACTGCCCGGTGGTGGTTCACCGGCCCGGCAAAGCCGGGACCCTCCGCAACGGCATCGTGGTGGGCGTCGAAGCCTCCGAAGAGTCGCGCGCTGTCTTGGAGTTCGCCTACCGCGAGGCTTCTGTGCGGAACCTTCCCCTGACCGTGCTGCACTGCTACTGGGACATCCAGGCCGGCACTGCAGCCGCCGGGATCGTCTATGAGTCCATGCTCGACGTCGACTCCGAGCAGGCGGTCCTTGACGAGGCGATGGCCGGCATGTCGGAGAAGTACCCGGACGTCGGGGTGAGCACGCGGATGGCGCGGGGACTTCCTCACGAGGTGCTGGCCGAGCTGGGCGAACAGATGAACCTGATCGTCGTCGGCGCCCACCACGCCAACCGGGTCTCACAGATGGTCTTCGGATCCGTGTCGATCGCGCTGGTGGAACGAGCCAGCTGCCCGGTCGCCGTGGTGCCGGTGTGAGAGGACTGGAACGAGCATGAGCCGCGGCGCGGGACCCACCTGAGCTCAGAGCTCCGACTGGATCCCCGCCAGCAACTGTCGCGCCATCACTATCCGCTGCACCTGGTTGGTGCCTTCATAGATCTGGGTGATCTTGGCGTCGCGCATCATCCGCTCGACCGGGTAGTCACGGGTGTAGCCGTAGCCACCGAGCACCTGGACCGCGTTGGTGGTGACCTCCATGGCCACGTCGGAGGCGAAGCACTTGGCTGCCGCACCGAAGAACGTGAGGTCCTTGTCGCCGCGCTCGGAGCGGCCGGCTGCGGCGTACGTCAGCTGGCGCGCCGCCTCCACCTTCATGCCCATGTCGGCGAGCATGAACTGCAGGCCCTGGAACTCGGCAATCGGCTTGCCGAACTGCTTGCGCTCCTTGGCGTACTCCAGCGCGTAGTCGAGCGCACCCTGGGCGACACCGACCGCCTGGGCCGCGATGGTGACGCGGGTGTGGTCCAGGGTCTTCATCGCGGTGGCGAAGCCGGTGCCCTCGGCGCCGATCATCCGGTCGGCGGGGATCCGCACGTTGTCGAAGTAGACCTCGCGCGTCGGTGACCCCTTGATGCCGAGCTTCTTCTCCTTCGCGCCGAAGGAGACACCCTCGTCGGACCTCTCCACGACAAAGGCCGAGATGCCCTTGCTGCGCGCTTCGGGGTCGGTGACCACCAGCACGGTGTAGTACTCGGACTCACCGGCGTTGGTGATCCAGCGCTTCACACCGTTGAGGACCCAGTGGTCGCCGTCCTTGACCGCACTGGTCTTCATGGCGATCGCGTCGGAGCCGGCGTCGGGTTCGGAGAGGCAGTAGGAGAAGCCGCCCTCGCCGGCCGCGAGCTTGGAAAGGTACTTCTGCTTCAACTCCACCGAGCCGGAGATCTGCACGGGGAGCGAGCCGAGCTTGTTCACGGCAGGGATCAACGAAGAGCTCACGCAGACGCGGGCAACCTCCTCGATCACGATCACGGTCGCCAGTGCGTCTGCTCCTGCGCCGCCGTACTCCTCCGGCACGTGCGGGGCGTGGAAGTCCGCAGCGAGCAGCGCCTTGGCAGCCTCCTCGGGGTAGCGAGCCTCCTCGTCCACCTCGGTGGCGAAAGGTGCGATCTTGGCCTCGGCGAGATGCCGGACCGCCTCGCGAATCGCCTGGTGCTCCTCGGTCAGCGCGTACACGGAGTATTCAGTCATCTTCGGATCGTAGTCGGACCCCGTTGTGCGTGCAGCAGGTCCGAGTCCCCGGATCGAGGGTCAGCCCGGAGTCCGACGCGTGCCACGGTGCGGCATCGGTCATCGGGAGACTCCTCAGCTGAATCGTTCGGGACCCGGACAACCTAGCCGGAGTCGGCCCACCCGGCAGCGCAGTAGCGTAGAGACATGGCTGAGTGGCAAGACCTCGGGGCGGTCGACTTCATGCTGGACGGATGCACCACGTGGGCGATCGTGGGGCTTTCCGGCGACCCGAGCCGCACGGCCTACCGCATTGCCGCGCTGTTGCAGGGGCGTGGCAAGAAGATCGTGCCGATCCACCCGGACGCACCGACCGTGCTGGG
>JBDSXU010000412.1:0-3778 GCA_039926005.1 Marmoricola sp. | reverse complement strand
GAAAGGCTGCCCTCCATCTGGCAAGCATGTTGTCCCGTTCCTCGAGCGACAACCTCGTGGTTGCCTCAGTGGTTCCGGCTCCGTGGATCCCAGGGATGGCCAGGGTGGACGCGGAGTACCGCGAGTTCCTCGACGAGGCGGCCGATGGGGCACTCGAACGGGCAAGGACCAACCTGCCCGGTGACTCGCCTGCGACCTTCGTCCGGCACATTGCCCGGTCGGCGGCGGTGGGACTTCTCGAGCTCGCTGCGGAGCACGAGGCGAACCTGATCGTGCTCGGCTCGTCCTCTCACGGTTCGTTCGGTCACATCGCTCTGGGCAGCGTCACCGACCGACTGGTGCACAGCTCGCCTGTCTCGCTGGCGCTTGCGCCTCGCGGGTACCGGTGCAAGCCGGACCTGAAGGTTGCCCGCGCCACCGCGGCGTACGGCGGGTCGGCAGGCGCTGACAACCTCGTGGTCGCTGCAGCCGGCATCGCCGCGAGCGTAGGGGCCTCGTTGCGGATCGCGTCGTTCGCGGTCTGGGCGCGGCCGGCGTACACCACCCGGCTGCGAACCGACTCCGAGGACGGCGTACTCGAGCAATGGACCGACACGATGAAGCGGGCCGCGAGTGAAGCGGTTGCCGCTGTCGAGGGCCTGAGTCCCGCGCCGGCGGTCGAGACCGTGATCGGCCGCGGCGGGAGCTGGGCCGAGGCTCTGGACGACATCGGCTGGGATGAGGGTGACGTGCTGGTGGTCGGCTCGAGCGACCTGGGGCCCGTTGCGCGGGTCTTCCTCGGATCGCGCGCGACCAAGATCTTGCGGCACTCACCGGTTCCGGGCTTCGTCATTCCGCGGGGTCGGTCGGAGGAGCTGGCACATGCATGAGATTGACCAGACAACCGAGCAGATGGTCCGCAGTGTCCTGGCGTACGCCGAGAACCGCCTGCGGATGGACCCGGTGCCCCTCGACATCGGGACCCTCCCGGCCGAGGAGCTCAACTCGCGGCTGGCGGGCCTCATCCGCGACTCGGGGCGACACCCCGACGAGGTCCTCGGGGTCTACTCGTCGGTGATCGCCCCGAGCATCATCTCGGCCGACAGCACGCGTTTCCTCGGGTTCATCCCGGCGGCCCCGACCAAGGCCAGCTTGTTGTTCGACATGCTGGTGTCCTGCGCCTCGATCCAGGGCATCTCGTGGCTCGAGGCGTCCGGCGCGATCGCGGCGGAGAACACGGTGCTGCGGCTCATCGCCGACGAGGCCGGGCTCCCTGCCGGCGCCGGCGGGTGTTTCGTCTCAGGCGGCTCCGCCGGCAACCTCTCGACCCTCGCAGTCGCACGCGAGACCGCCAAGAAGAAGCTGGGTGCCGCTGGTGCCGGTCGTCGGCTCCGCGTCATCGTCGGCACTGACGCGCACTCGTCGATTGTGAACACCCTGCGCCTGCTGGAGATGGACGCCCTCGTGGTCGACACACCCGACCACCGGTTGACCGCGGAGAGCGTGCTTGCCGCGATCGAGTCCGAGCCCGACCTGTCCGACATCGCCGCCGTGGTGTGCACCTCCGGCACCACCAACGCTGGCATCGTCGACGACCTCGAGGGCGTCGGAACGGTGGCGAACGAACAAGGTTGGTGGTTCCACGTCGACGGCGCGTACGGCGGCTCCGGGATCTTCGCGAGGTCGATCAAGGCGAAGTACGCCGGTCTTGAACTGGCCGACTCCTTCATCCTCGACCCGCACAAATGGCTGTTCACACCCTTCGACTGCTGCGCGGTGCTCTACCGGGAACCCGAGCTGGCGCGCGCCGTGCACACCCAGGACGCGTCCTACCTGGACGTCATCCACGTCTCCGAAGGGGAGTGGAACCCGACCGACTACGCCTACCACCTGACGCGGCGAGCCCGCGGCCTGCCGTTGTGGTTCTCGCTCGCGGTCTACGGCGTCGACGCCTATCGGGAGGCGATCGAGGTGGCGGTGAGGCTGGCCCGGGAGACAGCCGATCTGGTCAAGGAGACACCCCATCTCGAGCTCATCCGCGAACCCGACCTGGGCGTGGTGCTGTTCCGCAGGGTGGGCTGGAAGGCCGAGGACTACGACAGCTGGGCAGCCCGACTCCACGACGATGGAGTCGCATTCATCCCGCCGAGCAAGTGGGACGGCGAGACAGTCGGCCGATTTGCGTTCCTCCACCCCGGCACCAGCATGGACGTGGTGCGCGAGGTCCTGGCCCGGACCGAGTGATGTCTGACCTGCTCTCACTGTTCCCCGCCGGCAGCACCCTCGCCGAGGACGGCACGCTCGTCATCGGCGGCTGCCGCGCCGACAACCTGGCCGAGGAGTTCGGTACGCCAGTGCTTGTCGTGGCCGAACAGGCCCTGCGGGCAAGGGCACGCGAGTACGTCGACGCGCTCACGGCCCGCTGGGCGAACTCCCGCGTTGTCTTCGCGTCGAAGGCGTTTCCGTGCACCGCCGTACAACGGCTGATGGTCGAGGAAGGTCTCGGGCTCGACGTGGCCGGTGGCGGCGAGATCCTCACCGCGGTCAAGGCCGGCATAGACCCACGGCTGATCGTCCTGCACGGCAACGCGAAGAGCGACGAGGAGATCGCCATCGCCTTCGAGCACGGCGTCGGGCTCGTCGTGGTCGACAACTCCGACGACGTCGACCGCCTTGTGGCAACGGTCCCGGAGGTCCGCACCCAGGACGTCCTGGTACGGATCATCCCCGGCGTCACCGCCGACACGCACGCGCACGTGCTGACCGGCCACGAGGGCTCGAAGTTCGGGCTGGCGCCTTCTGACGCGGCGCCGCTGATCAAGCGCATCGAGCAGAGCCCGCGCCTGCGGATGCTGGGCCTGCACGTACACGTTGGGTCGCAGATCCTCGAGGTCGAACCATTCGCGGCATCGGTGGCACCCGTGGCCCGGCTCGGCGAGTTCCCGATCTACGACCTCGGCGGCGGACTCGGCGCTCGCTACACCTGGGCCGACAACCCACCGGCAGTCGGCGACTATCTCGACTCACTGATCGGTGCCGCGCGCGAGCACCTGCCCGCGGAGGCCCAGATCATCATCGAGCCCGGACGGAGCATGGTCTGCGAGTCCGCCACCACGATCTACCGGGTCACCACCGTCAAGCGCGGCAAGGTCACGTTCGTTGCCGTGGACGGCGGGATGGGCGACAACCTCGAGGTCGCGCTGTTCGAGCAGCGCTTCGAGGCCGGGATCGTCGGTCGCTTCGAAGGGCCGGACCTCGAGACGGTCACGGTCGTCGGCCGGCACTGCGAGAGCGGAGACGTCCTCGTGGACGGGGTCGACCTGTCGGCTCCCGAGGTGGGCGACCTGCTCGCCGTACCCGCAACGGGGGCGTACTGCTTCACGATGTCCAACAACTACAACGGCAACCGCCGGATCCCGGTCGTGTTCGCTCGCGAAGGTCAGCCCCGGCTCGTCGTGCGACGCGAGACATGGGAGGACCTGACGGCCCGCGACGTCGACTGAGGTATGCCCACAACCGGTCAGCCCGTCAACCCTCGAAACCGTGGTAGATCATGACGTGCTTGATGCGTGTGTAGTCCTCGAGCCCGTACATCGAGAAGTCCTTGCCGTAGCCCGAGTGCGTGATGCCACCGTGCGGTGTCCGCCGGTGGTGACCCGCGCGTGGTCAGGAACACGGTCCACCACCACCACCGGCGCCTCGCCTCCGAGCTCGAGGTGGGCGCGCTTGAGGTCGGCGGCACCGTGGCATAGTGCGAACCGACAGTGCTGAAGCGTTCCCTCCGACGCGGGAGAAACCA
>JBDSXU010000411.1:0-4175 GCA_039926005.1 Marmoricola sp. | reverse complement strand
TGACAGGGGTCTACAGCGTCGATGCCGGAACCATCAAGGTTTCCGGTACCGAGCAGACCTTCTCCTCGCCCGCGGCCTCCCAGGAGGCCGGCATCAGCACGGTGTACCAGGAGATCAACCTGTGCACGAACCTCACGGTGGCCGAGAACATGATGCTCGGCCGCGAGCCCCGCCGGCTCGGTGGTATCGACACCAGGGCCATGAACCGACGCGCCAAGAAGACGCTCGACCGGCTCGGCCTGCACATCGACCCGGCGTCCCAGCTGGGTCAGCACCCGATCGCGGTCCAACAACTCGTCGCAATCGCGCGTGCCGTCGACGTGGACTGCAAGGTGCTCATCCTCGACGAGCCCACGTCCAGCCTGGACGCCGACGAGGTCGCCAAGCTGTTCGAGGTGATGCGCACGCTGCGCGACCACGGCGTGGCCATCGTCTTCGTCTCCCACTTCCTGGAGCAGATCTTCCAGATCAGCGACCGGCTCACGGTGCTGCGCAACGGCGCGCTTGTCGGCGAGTCCATGACCAGGGACGTGACGGAGCTCGAGCTCGTCCAGATGATGATCGGGCGCGAGCTCGAGGTGCTGGAGCGCATCGACCGCGAGGTCGCCGCCACCGCCGTCGAGAAGACCGGCACACCAGTGCTCAAGGCGCTGGGCCTGAGCCGCAAGGGCTCCCTCGAGGCCGTCGACCTCGACGTCTACGAGGGCGAGGTCATTGGTGTTGCGGGGCTCCTCGGCTCGGGTCGGACCGAGCTGGCACGCCTCCTGTTCGGCGCCGACACGGCTGACGGGGGCGAGCTCGAGATCCGCGCGAAGAAGAGCCGGTTCCGCAGCCCACGGCACGCCATCGACAGCAAGATCGCGTTCTCCAGCGAGAACCGCCGCGCCGAAGGCGTCATCGAGGACCTCACCGTCGCCGAGAACATGCTGCTCGCGCTCCAGGCCACCCGAGGGTGGCTGCGCCCGATCCCGCCGACGACGCGCAATCGCCTGTGCGCCCAGTACATCGGGGCGCTCGACATCCGCCCCGCCGACCCGCAGGCGGTGATGCGCACCCTCAGCGGGGGCAACCAGCAGAAGGTGCTCCTCGCGAGGTGGCTCATCACCGAGCCCGAGCTGCTCATCCTCGACGAGCCGACCCGGGGCATCGACATCGGCGCCAAGGCCCAGATCCAGCAGCTCGTCGCCGACCTGGCCCGCAAGGGCATGGCCGTGGTGTTCATCTCGGCCGAGCTCGAGGAGGTGCTCCGCCTCAGCGACCGGCTCGTGGTCATGCGCGACCGCCGCAAGATCGACGAGCGACCCAACGACGACGTCAGCATCAGCGACGTGCTCGAGATCATCGCGGGCGAGGCCCGCGCGGAGGAGACGACGCATGCCTGACACGTCCACCATCCGGGACACTCACCTGGGCGCCCGCCTGGCCGGCAACCCCCTGGTCTGGCCGGTGCTGGCCCTTGTGGCGCTCCTGGTGGTCAACCTGATCGCCACCCCCTCGTTCCTGAGCCTGCGCATGCAGGACGGGCACCTCTACGGAAACCTGGTCGACATCGCGCGCAACGGTGCGCCGGTGCTGCTCATCGCGCTCGGCATGACGTTGGTCATCGCGACCCGGGGCATCGACCTCTCTGTCGGTGCGGTGGCCGCCATCGCCGGCGCCATCGCCTGCGTACACATCGCCGGCTCCGGATCGCAGGGTGCGGCGAGCACGGCCATCGTCGCCTGCAGCATGGCGCTCGCCGCCTGTGTGGCCCTGGGCCTGTGGAACGGGTTCCTGGTCTCGGTGCTCGGGATCCAGCCGATCATCGCGACGCTTGTCCTGATGACGGCAGGCCGCGGGCTCGCCATGCTCATCACCGACGGCCAGATCACGACCGTCAACAACGACACGTTCGCGGGAATCGGCGTCGGCTTCGTGGCCACGTTGCCGGTGGCCATCCTGATCGCGCTGGCAGTCTTCGCCCTGACCGGGATCGTCACGCGTCGTACGGCGCTTGGCATGCTGATCGAGGCCGTCGGCATCAACCCCGAGGCCAGCCGCCTGGCCGGGGTGCGGTCGCGCACGATCATCTGGACCGTCTACGTCTTCGCTGCGGTCTGTGCCGGCATCGCCGGCCTGATGATCGCCGGCAACACCAGCGCCGCGGACGCCAACAGCGCCGGCCTCTGGATCGAGCTCGACGCCATCCTCGCCGTCGTCATCGGCGGGACGTCACTGGCGGGTGGCCGGTTCTCGCTGACCGGCACGCTGATCGGCGCCCTGTTGATCCAGACGCTGGCGACCACGATCCCCAACATCGGGATCCCGTCGCAGAGCAACTACCTGTTCAAGGCCATCGTCGTCATCGTCGTGTGCCTGGTCCAGTCGCCCAAGGCACGCGCGGCCATCCGCGTACGCCGGCACACCACCCCCCTGACCGCAAAGGCAGGCGCCGCATGAGCACCGCCACCCTCAGCAGCCCGTCCACCTGGGACCGGATCCGGGGTTGGTCACCGCCCTCCCGGTTCATCCCGGTGCTGGCCACGCTCGCGCTCTTCATCGGTCTTTTCGCCATCGGCGGGGCCCGGTACGAAGGCTTCACGTCTCCCCAGGTCGTGCTGAACCTCTTCTTCGACAACGCCTTCCTGATCGTGCTGGCCGTGGGGATGACCTTCGTGATCCTCACGGGCGGGATCGACCTCTCGGTGGGGTCGGTGGTGGCCCTGTCCACGATGATCGCTGCGCGCACCCTCGAGGCCGGATGGCCGGCGGCTGCCAGCGTCGTGGCCGTCCTCGTGGTCGGCACCGGACTGGGTCTGCTGATGGGCCTGGTCATCCACTACTTCGACATCCAGCCGTTCATCGCCACGCTCGCCGGGATGTTCCTGGCGCGCGGCCTGTGCTACCTGATCAGCATCGAGTCGATCCCGATCCGCAACCCGACCTTCTACAACCTCGCGTCGCAACAGATCTCCCTCCCCGGCGGGCTGTACACGACCCCCTCGGCGATCGCCGGTGTGGTCTTCGTGGCCGTCGCTGCCTGGATCCTGCACCGCACGCGGTTCGGGCGCACCGTGTACGCCATCGGGGGCAGCGAGAGCTCGGCGCTGCTGATGGGCCTGCGCGTCGCCCGCACCAAGGTCGCGGTCTACGCGATCAGCGGTTTCTGCGCCTCCGTGGCCGGGCTGCTGTTCTCGCTCTACATGCTCTCCGGCTACAGCCTGCACGCCGTCGGCATGGAGCTCGACGCCATTGCGGCGGTCGTCATCGGCGGCACCCTGCTCACCGGTGGTCGCGGCCTCGTGGTCGGCTCCCTGCTCGGCGTGCTGGTCCTGGGCACCATCCAGACCTTCATCTCCTTCGACGGCACACTCAGCTCCTGGTGGACCAAGATCACCATCGGCGTGCTCCTGCTCGCGTTCGTGGTCCTGCAACGGATCATCACCAGGCGCGAGCCGTGACCGAGGTCAGCCGTACCCCGGTGATGGCCGATGTCGCGCGGCTGGCCGGGGTCTCCCACCAGACCGTCTCACGCGTCATCAACGGTCATGCCAGCCTGCGACCGGCGACCCGTGCACGCGTGGAGGAAGCGATCCGGCAGCTGGGCTATCGGCCCAACACCTTGGCGCGAGCACTCGTCACGCGACGCTCCGGGATCATCGGGGTGATCGCCACCAACGGTGGCCTGTGGGGGCCCTCCACCGTGCACCGCGCCATCCAGGAGGCGGCACGCGAGTCCGGCTACTTCGTCAGCTCGGTCAACCTTCCCGACGTCACCCGGGAGGACCTGGCGGCTGCCGTCGAGCACCTGCGGGACCACAACGTCGAGGGCATCGTGATGATCGTCGCCAACGACGAGGCGCTCGACATCGCCAGGCGCCAGGAGACCGGCGGCGTACCCCTCGTGGTCGTCGAAGGCGATCTGTCCCGGGCGCCGTGGACGGTGGGTGTCGACCAGGTAGCCGGAGCCCGGATGGCGACCGAGCACCTGCTCTCCCTCGGTCACGCCAATGTCATGCATGTGGCCGGACCCCAGAACTGGGTGGAGGCTCGTGCGCGTGTCGCCGGATGGCAGGCAGCGGTCCAGGACGCCGGACTCCAGCCGCTCGAATCGTTGCTGGGGGACTGGACCGCCGCAAGTGGCTACGCCCTGGGCCGCGAGCTGGCCGACCGCCGCGAGGTCACCGCAGTCTTCG
>JBDSXU010000410.1:0-2873 GCA_039926005.1 Marmoricola sp. | reverse complement strand
TCTCGGTCGAGGCGGCGACCGTCTGCATCGCGTCGACGGCGTAGGACAGCGGCAGCACGTCGGAGATGACCTCGAGCACCCGCGGGAGAGCATCACGCGGGACGAACAGTCCGCACAGCAGGATCTGTGGGATCACGAGCGCCGGCATGAACTGGACCGCCTGGAACTCTGTACGGGCGAACGCCGAGACGAACAGCCCCAATGCCGTGCCCAGGACCGCGTCCACCACGGCGACCACCAGCAGCATCCACACTGCCCCGGTGACGGTCAGGTCGAGCAGCCACACGCACACGCCGACAGCCAGCGCCGACTGGACCGCGGCGACCAGACCGAAGGCGATCGCATAGCCGAGCAGGAAGTCGAGCTTGCCCATCGGCATGGCGAGGAGCCGCTCGAGTGTGCCCGAGGTGCGCTCACGCAACGTGGTCACCGAGGTGACCAGGAACATGATGATGAAGGGGATCAACGCCAGCAGCGCCGGCCCCAGCGTGGAGAAGCCGTCGCCGGGCAGGCTGTCGAACATCCACCACAGCAAGGTCATGATGGCGCAAGGCAGCACCAGCAGCATGGCCAGCGTCCGGTGGTCACGCCGCAACTGCGTCAGCACTCGCGTCGTGACCGCTCCCGTCGCCCGCGGCGTCATGATGTTCATGCCGCCTCCTTGGCTTGGACCAGGGCCAGGAACGCGTGCTCGATGTCCTCGGTCCGGGTTCTTTCGAGCAGTCCCGCGGGGCTGTCGTCGGCGATCAGCCGACCCTCGCGCATCAGCAGCAGGCGATCGCAGCGTGACGCCTCGTCCATGACGTGGCTGGAGACGAGAACCGCAGCCCCCTCGTCGGCAAGCCGGTGGAAGGTTCCCCAGAGCTCCACGCGAAGCACCGGGTCGAGGCCGACCGTGGGTTCGTCGAGCACCAGCAGTCGCGGTTCGCCGAGCAGCGCCACCGCCAGGGAGACACGGGACCGCTGCCCACCGGAGAGCTGGCTCACCACCCGGTCCGCGTGGCTGCCGAGGGCAACCGTCTCGATGCACTCGCCGATGCGCGCGTCCTCGACCCCGAGGATCCGGGCGAAGAAGCGGAGGTTCTCGGTGACGGTCAGGTCGTCGTACACGCTCGGCTGCTGGGTGACGTAGCCGATCTGGCTGCGCAGCGAGGCCGACCCGGCGGGCGACCCGAGGACCTCGACGGACCCGGCGGTGATCCGCTGGACGCCCACCAGGGCCCGCATCAGGGTGGTCTTGCCGCAGCCCGACGGACCGAGCAGACCGGTCACCCCACCGGATGTCACCTCGAAGTCGAGCCCGCGCAGGACCTCGTTGCCGCCCCGGGTGACGTCGAGGGAGCTGACCGTGATCATGTTTTTCATCATGTGTTGAATTATCCACTCCCAGACGCCCGCGTCAAGCCCTTCCTTGAGCCGCGTGGGTCTCGGCAGCGCTCAGGGCAGGGGTGCGGAGAGGTACCGCTGCAGGGTCGGGGCGTACGTCGCCACCAACACCTCACTGTCCATCGAGGCGAGTGGCTCGACCTCGAGCACGTAACGGAGCATCACCACGCCGATCATCTGGCTGGCGACCAGCGCCAGCCGGCGCTGCGGCTCATCGACGATCCCGAGCGCCGGCGCTATCGGTCCGAGCACGACTCCCAGGAGGCCGTCCCGAAGCAGTTGCCGCCCGCTGGGCTCGAAGACACCGCGCACCAGTCCGAGCAGGGCCAACCGCGCCGTCTCGTCGTCCCACACGGAGACGAACACGCGCAGCAGCCGCTCCCCTGCCCCGTCTAGACCGCCCTCCAGGACGGGAAGCAGGGCAACCCGTGGATCGACCGGGAGCTCGAGAGCCGCGACGAAGAGGTCGTCCTTGGTGCCGAAGTAGTGGTGCACCAACGCCGGGTCCACCCCTGCATCCGCGGCGATCCCCCTGATCGACGTACTCCCGAAGCCGCGGGTGGCGAACATCCCCCGGGCAGAGGTGAGGATCTCCGCCCTGGTGTCCGGCGCGCCGGGACGACGACCGCGGGTGCTGCCATGCTCCTTCACAACCGGGAGTCTTGCACCCGAGCGAGTCGGAGGTGCCTCAGCGCAGGTAGCTGACGCGGGTCTGGATCTCGCTGACCGGGAGCGTCACGGGCGGGCTCGGCGGAGAGACCAGCTGGACCGTCTGGGTTCCACCGCCCGGCAGCACGAAGGTGAGGTTGTAGTTCGTCGTGGTGGTGATGTCGAAGCTGCCCTGACGCCCGTAGGAGTGCTCGAGCGCGTCGGGCGCACCGACGTCGGCCCCCTGAACCCCGTTGCCGGTCGCCGAGGCGCCGTCACCGAAGCTCCAGGTGGTCCCGCTCGGCGTCCAGCGGAGCGGGATCTGCTGCCCGAGCAGGGTGATCGAGGTGTTCACCGTGGGGGCGTCGGTCCAGTAGTTGTTCGGGATGTGCACGTAGGAGCGGTTGCCGGGCTCTACGTGCGGCGGGCTGACCGGCGCCGTCACCTTCGCGGCCTCGGTGACCATCTGGGTGGTGATCACCGGCGCGACCGGTGCCTTGGGGCCGGCGGGGTCGGCGGGACACGCCTTGGTGACGAAGACCGAGCCCAGATAGGCGCCGCACTCCTTGACCGGGGCGCACGGTGAGGGGACGGCGAAGGTGTCGCTGTAACCCCCCGGGTAGGCGGCCGGGTCGCATGACCCGGTGCCCGGACCCGTGCCCAGGCCGGGGAAGGTCGAGGTGCCCGAGTCACCGGTGCCCGAGTCACCGGTGCCCGACGATGTCGAGCCCGTCGACCCAGTGCTGCCGGTCGTGTTGGTCGTGCTCGATTGGGTGCTCGTCAGCGTGGTCGACGACGGGTCGGATCCGTGGTGGTTCTGGACCATGCTGGGGCCCTTG
>JBDSXU010000409.1:0-3471 GCA_039926005.1 Marmoricola sp. | reverse complement strand
CGTGGGCGAGGCCGCCGACGGTGTTGCTGCCGTCGAGATGGCCTCCGAGCTGCAGCCTGACCTGGTCCTGCTCGACCTGGCGATGCCCCGCATGGATGGCCTCGAGGCCCTCCCGCTCATCCGGGCCGCCGTCCCCGGCGTACGCGTGATCGTGCTTTCCGGGTTCAACCAGAGCACCATGGCCCAGAAGGCACTCGAGGCCGGCGCAGACCACTACGTGGTGAAGGGCGGCTCGATGAGCCGGCTGCTCGATCTCGTGGACTCGCTGCTGGGGCCGGCTTCCTGAGCCGCGCCCCCACCCGGGGGATACGGTCGGGCCATGAGTGGAGACCAGCTGCAGCCCGAGGACACCCTGGACAACCGCGGTGTCGACGACGTGCTCGACGAGGGTTACTCACCGCCCGAGCGCGAGACCGACCACCTGCGTCACCCGGAGGGCGGGGAGTCTCTCGACGAGCGCCTGGCCGACGAGGAGCCCGAGGTGTGGGCCCAGACCGAGTCCGAGCGGGACGCCGATATCCTCGACGGCGATGTCGGGGGGGAGGTCGGCGGCCGGCGTACGGGTCGACTGATGGCACCTGACGAGGGTTCTGGCGAGGACGTCGACTCCGAGATGACCGCCGAGGACGAGGGCATCGACGGTGCCGGCGCCAGCGCCGAGGAAGCCGCCATGCACACCATCGAGGACGACGAGATCTGACCTGCGGTGTCACATCACGCGACTCCCCTCCGTCAAAGGGTCATCCCCACACAGGAAGCAGGCTCATGAAGACGATGACGTGCAGGCAGCTAGGTGGACCCTGCGATCTCCAGCTCCGTGGAGAGACCGCCGACGAGGTGATCAAGGCGCAGGACAAACACCTCAACGAGGCGGACGATGCGGCGCACGAGCCCGCCCTGACGGAGATGAAGGGTCGCTGGAAGCACCCGATCAAGGGGATGGGTTGGTACAAGGACACCAAGCGGGAGTTCGCGGCCCTTCCCGACGACTGAGACTGGTGACTTGGCCGACGACTGCGGCCGGCAACTGAGGACGGGAGCAGCATGGCCTCGAGCAGGAACAAGAACTCGCCCACTCCATACGCGGCCGACAGCCACGACCTGATCCGTGTGCACGGAGCGCGCGTGAACAACCTCAAGGACGTCAGCCTCGACATCCCGAAGCGCCGTCTGACGGTGTTCACCGGCATCTCGGGTTCGGGCAAGAGCTCGCTGGTGTTCGCCACGATCGCTGCGGAGTCACAGCGGATGATCAACGAGACCTACAGCGCCTTCGTGCAGGGCTTCATGCCGTCGCTCGCGCGACCCGATGTCGACCTGCTCGAGGGCCTGACGACGGCGATCATCGTCGACCAGGAGCGGATGGGCTCGAACCCTCGCTCCACCGTCGGCACCGCCACGGATGCCAACGCGATGCTCCGGATCCTGTTCAGCCGCCTGGGTGACCCCCATGTCGGGCCCCCCACCGCGTTCTCGTTCAACGTCCCTACGCGCAAGGCGAGCGGGGTGATGAGCACCGAGAAGGCGGGCGGCAGGGTCGAGAAGAGCGTGGTGCGCGAGGCGGTCTACCTCGGGGGCATGTGCCCACGCTGCGAAGGGATGGGCGCGGTCAGCGACTTCGACCTGTCGGCGCTCTACGACGAGACCTTGTCGCTGCGCCAGGGTGCGCTCACAGTTCCCGGCTTCAGCATGGACGGCTGGTACGGCCGCATCTTCAGCGGCGCCGGATTCGACATGGACAAGCCGATCAACAAGTTCACAAAGAAGGAGATGCACGACCTTCTCTACAAGCAGCCGACCAAGATCAAGGTCGAGGGCATCAACTTGACCTACGAGGGCCTGATCCCGAAGATCCAGAAGTCGATGCTCTCCAAGGACGTCGATGCGATGCAACCCCACATCCGCGCCTTCGTGGAACGGGCCATCACCTTCACCAGCTGTCCCGAGTGCGAGGGCACCCGCCTCAGCGAGGCGCCCCGTTCGTCGAAGATCAGCGGGAAGCGCATCGCTGATCTCTGCACGATGCAGATCAGCGACCTTGCCGACTGGGTGCGCGACCTGGACGAGCCGTCGGTTGCCCCGCTGCTGACCGGCCTGCAACACGTCCTCGACTCGTTCGCGGAGATCGGTCTCGGCTACCTCTCGCTCGACCGTCCGGCGGGCACACTCTCCGGCGGCGAGGCGCAGCGCACCAAGATGATCCGCCACCTCGGCTCGTCCCTCACCGACGTGACCTACGTCTTCGACGAGCCGACGATCGGGCTGCACCCCCACGACATCGAGCGGATGAACGAGCTGCTGCTGCAGCTGCGGGACAAGGGCAACACCGTGCTCGTCGTGGAGCACAAGCCCGAGACGATCGCGATCGCCGACCACGCCGTCGACCTCGGTCCCGGCGCCGGCACCGAGGGCGGCGTCGTCTGCTTCGAGGGCACCGTGGAGGGGCTGCGGGGGAGCGACACCACGACCGGCCGCCATCTCGACGACCGGGCGACCCTCAAGGAGTCAGTGCGTTCGTGGTCGGAGGCCCTGGAGATCCGCGGGGCATCGACACACAACCTCCAGAAGGTGGACGTCGACCTCCCGCTCGGAGTGCTCTGCGTGATCACAGGCGTCGCCGGGTCGGGCAAGAGCTCGTTGATCCACGGCTCGGTCGACGGCCGCGACGGCGTGGTGGTGATCGACCAGGGTGCGATCCGCGGCTCGCGACGGAGCAACCCGGCGACCTACACCGGGCTGCTCGACCCGATCCGCAAGGCGTTCGCGAAGGCCAACGGCGTGAAGCCGGCGTTGTTCAGCTCCAACTCGGAGGGTGCCTGCTCGACCTGCAACGGCGCCGGTGTCATCTACACCGAGCTTGGGGTGATGGCCACCGTCGAGTCCACCTGCGAGGAGTGCGAGGGAAACCGGTTCCAGGCGTCGGTGCTGGAGTACGCCTTCGGCGGGAAGAACATCAGCGAGGTGCTCGCCATGTCGATGGCCGAGGCCGAGGCGTTCTTCGGCGGCGGCGACGCACACACGCCCGCCGCCCACAAGATCCTCGGCCGGCTCGTCGATGTCGGGCTCGGCTACCTCCACCTCGGCCAGCCGCTGACGACGCTGTCCGGCGGCGAGCGCCAGCGGCTCAAGCTGGCCACCCAGATGGCCGACAAGGGTGACGTCTACATCTTGGACGAGCCGACCACCGGCCTGCACCTTGCCGACGTCGAGAACCTGCTCGGTCTGCTGGACCGTCTGGTCGACTCCGGCAAATCGGTCATTGTCATCGAGCACCACCAGGCCGTGATGGCGCACGCCGACTGGATCATCGACCTCGGCCCCGGCGCCGGGCACGAGGGCGGCAAGGTTGTCTTCGAGGGGACTCCGGACAAGCTTGTCGCCGATCGTTCCACGCTCACCGGACAACACCTCGCGGCGTACGTCGGCTGAGCGGTCAGCAGGCCATTGACAGGAAGTCGTCCGGCCGGATCT
>JBDSXU010000408.1:0-5427 GCA_039926005.1 Marmoricola sp. | reverse complement strand
CGCACTGCGGTGCGCGAGATCTTCCGCGGGTTGTTCAAGACCGGCCGTCGCTGACCCGCTGCGGTCTGCTCCACCTCCGCCGGGCCATGGACCGCCTCCTGCTTCAGGAGTAGGCATGAGAGGACGCGGACAGCCCGCGTCCAGATCCTTCAGGAGGCGCAGATGAGCGTACTGATGACATTGCGAGTCTCGGGTGACCCGAAGGCGATCGAGGCGACCGACCCCGAGATCCTGGACACGATTATCGAGCGGGCCAAGGGTTTCGGCCTGATCTCGCACCACTTCTACGGGACCGACAAGGAGATGCTCGTCGTCGACGAGTGGCCAGACCCGGAGGCCTTTCAGAAGTTCTTCGAGTCCAGCCCGGAAGTGAAGGACATGATGGAACGCGCGGGAGCGGGGGAACCGGCCATCGAGTTCTGGCACCACCTCGACGTCAAGGACGACGTCGGCTGAGCGCCCAGGGTGCCGGGCGCCGTTCCCGGCACTGTCCCGGCGAGGGTGCCCGCGCTGCCCCTGGGCTGGTAGGACCATGCCGTGACCCATGACGACATCGCCGAGATCAAGCAGCTCAAGTACCGCTACCTGCGCACCCCCGACCTCAAGCTGTGGGACGAGTACGCCGAGTGCTTCCTGCCCGAGGTGACCGGCGACTACGCCGGCCTGGTCTTCGAGAACCGCGACGACCTGGTCACCTACATGCGCGAGAACTTGGGCGAGGGCGCCGCGTTCTACACCGATCGCTATGTGCGCACCCCGGACTGATGGCGGATCGCGCACACCGGCTACAGGCGCACCTACGAGATGAGCATGTCGACGGCCGACCTGGGCTCCTACAAGGTCAGGCGCGGGACGGCGTACGACGCCTGACCCGTTGCCGTGCTTGGCTATCGTCGACAGCGTGGCCGGACCCCGCCTGATCCCCGCTGCCGCCTCGCACGCCGTGCAACGTCGGCTGGGTCTGGCGCTGCGATCCCGGGTGGCCGGTGCCGACGCCCCTGCACGAGCCGCACGGATCTGGGGTGCCGAGGGTGAGCGCTGGTTCACCGCGGAGGACCCGATCTGGCGGGTGAACGCGGATGCGGCCATGTTCCCAGGCGGCCTGGCGGCCCTGCTCCTCCAGTCGCTACACCCATCGGCCATGGCAGGCGTCGCCGGTCACAGCGGGTACAAGGGCGACCCGTGGGGAAGGCTTCAGCGCACCAGCCACTACCTCGCCGTCACCACCTTCGGGACGATCGCCGACGCCGAGAAGGCCATTGAGCACGTGCGGTCGGTGCACCGGAGAGTCCGTGGCACCGACGAGCTGGGGCGTCCCTATGCCGCCGACGATCCCCACCTGCTCCGCTGGGTGCATGTTTCGGAGATCTGGTCTTTCCTCAACGCCTACCAGTCCTACGCCGCCGAGCCGCTGAACGCCGCGGAGGCGGACCTCTTCGTCGAGCAGACCAACCGTGCCGCGACACTGCTCGGAGCAACCGAGCTCCCGACCACCGTGCGGGAGCTCGACGACGTCATCGCCGGCTACCGGCCCGAGCTCGAGAGCACAGCGGCCGCACGCGAGGCGACCCGCTTCATCCTCCTGAACCCGCCGGTCCCGATCTCTGTCCGGCCCGGCTATGCGTTGATCGCCGCGGGCGGGATCGCCCTGCTGCCGACGTGGGCACGGCGCTCGTTACGGCTCCCGGTCTACGGGCCCGGAATCGCCCTGGCCTCGCGGGCCGGCGCCCTGTCGACCGCGTTGGTTCGTTGGGGGATGGCCGGGCTCGCGGATCGGGCCCCCGGCGACCGAGGCGCCGTCGATGAGGAGACCGCATGACCCGCCCCTGGAGTGCTTCCCGCTCTGCCGGCCGATGACGGATCCGCTGGTCCTTGGTGAGCAGCACCCAGCCGTGTGAGCCCCACCAAGACCTACTGGCGCAACCGACAAGAAGCCCAGGCCGATGGCCCGGGCGTCTTTCGTGATGTCACTCGTGGCGCGACTGAACGTGTCACCTATTTCGCGACTCATCACGTGGCGGAGGATAGGGGATTCGAACCCCTGAGGGCGTTAACCCAACCCGCTTTCCAAGCGAGCGCCATAGGCCACTAGGCGAATCCTCCGCCGGGAAGGCTACCTGCCTCGATTGGCGTGTGAGAAATCGGTCCGCTCCGGCCTGGGGTCGGGTGCAGCGTCATCCGGCCTGGCTGCTGCTACGACCACTTCGAAGGGCGTCCGAGGGACCCGTGGCGGGCCGGGCCAGATTCGCCTGACGCAAACCCTGCAGGTAACCTCTGCGCCAACCCCCCATGCGGCGGTATCTCGCTGAATCCCCCAGGGCCGGAAGGCAGCAAGGGCAGGCGGGCTCTTCCGGGTGCATGGGGGGCCTCTGTCGCTTGCGGAGCAAATTTCCGGCTCTGGCTACCGCTCGCCGTGGCTGGGTCGCAGGTTCAGCTCATCGGCGGTGCGCCAGAGGTCGTCGCGGGCCGCGGGATGCGCGGCATGGCTGATCAGGTTCGCCGCCTGACGCTCCTGGTCGTGGCCCAGGATTTCGGCCGTGCCCTGCTCGGTGATGACGGCGGTCATCTGGAACGAGGTCACGGGTGCCGAGACGAGCGGAACGATCGTGGAGAGGTCTGCGCGGGGGTGCCATGAGCGCAGTCCGATCAGCGCCTGGCCACCCGGGCTGTGGATCGCCCCCACCACGAAGTCCGCTTGGCCGCCGAGCCCGGAGTAGATCCGACCGGCCACCCTGGAGGCGTTCGCCTGTGCGAACAGGTCGACCTCGAGCGAGGAGTTGATGCTGACCATCGCAGGGTTGGCAGAGATGCGCGAGGGGTCGTTGGTCACCTCGGTCCGCGTCATCCGAACGCGCTCGTTGCGGTCCAGCCAGGTGTAGAGCTCCTCTGAGCCGAAGACGAACGAGGTCGTGATCGGCACGTCCACATCGAGGGCGCCGGCACGTTCGAGGGTGAGGACGGTGTCGCTGAACATCTCTGTCCACACTCGCATCGACCGCCGGTTGGTCAGGCCGGCGAGAGCCGCGTCCGGAACCGCGCCGATCCCGGCCTGCAGTGTGGCGCCGTCCGAGACGCGTGCACCGACGGCTAGACCGATCGCCACCGACGCCTCGTCGAGCGGCCGCGGATGGTGGGTGCCGAGCGGCTCGTCAACCTCGACCAACAGGTCGATCTCGTCGACCGGGATCACCCCGTCGCCGTAGGTGAAGGGCATCCCGGGGTTGACCTGGGCGATCACGGCACCGCCGGTGCGGCGTACGGCCTCGATCGCAGCGGGCAGCACGTTCACCTCCGTGCCGAGCGAGACATGTCCGTCGTTCGGCAGCGAGGTGTGCAGTACGACGAGGTCGGGCGCCATGTTGCGCCGGAACAGCGCCGGCACCATCGAGAGCCGCGACGGCACGTAACGCAGTCGCGGACTCCGCCGCATCCCCGCGCCCACGAACGAGGTCTCCAGTACGACGCCCTCCCGCTCGGGCAGACCGGGCTGGCCGTTCAGCGCCCAGAGCCGGTACGCCGGGAGCAGGCGATCGATCTCGGCCACGAGGTGCCACGGGGTTGCGAAGTTCCCGGAGACCACGATCCGGGGCTCCACGGGGAGCCGTTCCAGGATCCGCCGCAGCGCCTGGTCGCTCACGCGTGGCTCATGAGTCCGTCACGTCGGGGAGCCTATGCCGGTTGTCATCCACGCCGTCTAGGGTTCACGTGTGGAACCCACCCTTGCTCTCTACCGCCGCTACCGGCCGGAGACGTTTGCTGAGGTGATCGGCCAGGACCACGTGACCGAGCCCCTGCGCGCGGCGCTGGCGAACAACCGGGTCAACCACGCCTACCTCTTCTCCGGCCCTCGCGGGTGCGGCAAGACCACCAGCGCGCGCATCCTGGCGCGGGCGCTGAATTGTGAGAAGGCGCCGATCGCCGACCCCTGCGGCGAGTGCCAGTCGTGTCGCGACCTGGCTCGTGGAGGTGGTGGGTCGATCGACGTGATCGAGATCGACGCCGCCAGCCACGGCGGCGTGGACGACGCCCGCGACCTGCGCGAGCGTGCGTTCTTCGCGCCGGTCAGCAGCCGCTTCAAGGTCTACATCATCGACGAGGCCCACATGGTCAGCTCGCAGGGGTTCAACGCCCTGCTCAAGCTGGTCGAGGAGCCCCCGGAGCACCTGAAGTTCATCTTCGCCACCACTGAGCCGGAGAAGGTCATCGCGACCATCCGCTCGCGCACCCACCACTACCCGTTCCGGCTGATCCCGCCACGCACGCTCTCGGACTACCTCGCCGAGCTGTGCGTCATGGAGGGGGTGAAGATCGACCCCGCCGCGCTGCCGCTCGTCGTGCGCGCCGGCGCCGGGTCCGCCCGCGACTCCCTCTCCGTGCTCGACCAGCTGCTGGGTGGCGCCGGACCCGACGGCGTGACCTACGAGGTCGCGACCAGTCTGCTCGGCTACACCCCGGACAACCTGCTCGACGAGGTCATCGACGCGTTCGCTGCCGTCGACGGCGCCGGTGTCTTCGACGTGGTCGACAAGGTCATCGAGACCGGCCAGGACCCACGCCGGTTCACCGAGGACGTGCTCCGTCGCCTCCGAGACCTGGTGATCGTTGCGGCAGTCCCGGACGCGCCGGCCTCCGGGCTGATCGACGCCCCCCAGGACCAGGCGGAGCGGCTGGTCGCACAGGCGGCCCGGTTCGGCAGGGCCGAGCTCGTGCGTGCCGCAGACCTGGTGGCGAGTGGGCTCACTGACATGCGGGGCGCCACGACTCCACGGCTGCTGCTGGAGCTGATCTGTGCGCGGCTGCTGCTTCCGGCGGTGGACCACGACTCGCTGGGGCTCGGTGCTCGGCTCGACCGGCTCGAGAGGCGTGTGTCTGTGGCTGCATCGCCTGCGCAGGCCGACGCCCCCACGGCGGCTGAGCCTGTCGAATCCACACCAGCGCCAGCGAGTCGGCCCGCGACGCCCGAATCAGCCGCCGCGCCCACACCAGCGGCACCGGCAACCGCGGAGACCAGCGGCCAGGAGGCCTCAGGGGCGGTCCTGTCTCTCGCCGACGTACGCCGGATCTGGCCGGACCTGCTGGAGGCTGTCAAGAAGATGCGCCGGTTCACCTGGATCCTGCTGAGCCAGAACGCCCAGGTGATCGGCGTGGACGCGACCAGCCTGACCGTCGGGTTCAAGACCGCTGGCGCTCGGGACTCGTTCGTGGGCGGGGGCAGCGAGGAGATCCTGCGGCAGGCGGCGATCGACATGATCGGGGCCGACTGGAAGATCGAGGTCGTGGTCGATCCGTCGGCCCAACCGGGGGCCGAGACGGATCCGCGGGTGATCCGGCCCTCCGTGGCCCACCCGCCGACGCCACCGGAGCCACCCCTCGACACCTCGCAGGGCACGCCCGGTGGTCCGCCGAGCTGGGCGAGCGACGAGGGCG